>JAVXCD010000289.1:0-502 GCA_036659655.1 Alistipes sp. | reverse complement strand
TCCCCCTCTAGGTGCTGTAGGCTATAGGCTATAAGCTTTAGGCATTTGCCTGCTGCTTGAAGCTTACTGCTTACCGCTTTAATTAGTAGTCTCGGGCAGGCTCGAACTGCCGACCTCTACATTATCAGTGTAGCGCTCTAACCAGCTGAGCTACGAGACTTCATTAGACTTAAAGATAAAAGAACATAGAACCTAGACTATTACGCCTATATCTTTCTTCTTTTCTCTATCCTCTTGTCTCTCTCTCCCTCTGATACTAATTTCTAGTGGGTTTTGTATTTTTATATTATAAGCAACCAAATAAAAAACTAAAGCTAAAAACTTTAAATAAGTACTGTGTATCTTACGATACTTGTTTGTTTATCGTCTTAAGACGCTCTAAAATGAGATGTTCCAGCCGCACCTTCCGGTACGGCTACCTTGTTACGACTTAGCCCTAGTTACTTGTTTTACCCTAGGCAGCTCCTGTTACGGTCACCGACTTCAGGTACCCCAAACTTCC
>JAVXCD010000288.1:0-503 GCA_036659655.1 Alistipes sp. | reverse complement strand
TTGTTCCAAAATTTTGACGAAATTTGTCTTCAAGTTGTGCATACGTTGTGATGTATTTTATTGTTTTGTACACAACTAAATTACTAAATATCAACGTATTGCACAACTTTTTTGTGCTAAATCTATCAAAAAACTGAATATATTTAATTCAAACAACAGGTTTTATTTATAGATATTATTGATTACTTTTGCAGATGTAAAATAGGATAAATTTACTATTGGGAATTAGGATCTTCTTATCAGATTACCTAACATTCCAATACATTATATATTATGCACGTTTATGAATTAATATGCACGTTATAAGTAAGTTTAAGATATGACACGAAAAGTAGATTTTGATATAGCATTATCATTTGCAGGCGAAGACAGAAGCTATGTCGACCAAGTTGCAAATACTCTCAAGTTAAAAGGAGTAAGTGTTTTTTATGATAAATTTGAGGAAGCTAATTTATGGGGAAAGAACCTTTACGAATATTTATCCGATATATACAGAAACAAGG
>JAVXCD010000287.1:0-505 GCA_036659655.1 Alistipes sp. | reverse complement strand
ACCTCTCGACAGGCTCGAGGATCGAAAACAAACAGGCGACCTCTCGACAAGCTCGAGGATCGAAAACAAATAGGCGACCTCTCGACAAGCTCGAGGATCGTATGGATATTTCAGCAACAGGAAATCCCGCTTGATAGGTATTTCGCCACCAAAAAGTGGCTAAACTGTAATATAGGTTCTTAATATTTACTATTTGATAAGAAAATACTGATTTGATAAACGATAATTTGTTATTTGATAAAACCTTTTTTTTAATATGGTAAAAAACTATCCATAGTTATGTTGTATCTTTACGCCCGAAATAAAGTGTTTGATAAGTAGGTTTTTTTTATCCTTTCAGGTTGATTCGTTATGCAAAACATACAACGCAAACTAAAATAACTATTACTAAAAATAAAACAAGATTATGAATAACACGAACACCATGGAATGTAATAGTTACACGATGCCCAGCATCGAGATTATTCACCTTCAGGTTGAGCAAGGCTTCGCAGGATCTGCTGCC
>JAVXCD010000286.1:0-508 GCA_036659655.1 Alistipes sp. | reverse complement strand
GATTTGGACTACACAAAGGACTACACCTTCGGAGAGCCTATTCGATTGTTTGATCAGCGAGGTGTTCAGGTCGCTGAAAAAACTGTACTTGGATTCCACCGTGGTCAACTTAATATGAAGATATGGCTATAAAAATGACAACTCCAGTAAGCGAGATTGATGCCTACATCAACTCCGAGATCGACAGACTGCACCGACTTATTATTGGTAACTTCTGTTCTCTTGGCGAGAAGTGTATCATCGAAGCGCGAGACAGGACACAGGAAGCGAGTTGGTTCGATCATACGGGTAACCTACGCAGTTCAATCGGATATGTGGTTGTCTGCAACGGTCAGATCGTCAATCTCAGTGGCTTTGACCAAGTTCTGCAAGGCTCAGAAGGCTCGACAACGGGCAGAGGGTTGGCAGAACGATTAGCGAGGAGTTACAAGACGGGTTATGCGTTGATTGTGGTTGCTGGAATGAACTACGCCGCCTATGTGGAGGCTATGGAGAACAAATGTGTGCT
>JAVXCD010000285.1:0-511 GCA_036659655.1 Alistipes sp. | reverse complement strand
GGTGACGGATGCTATTGTCGAGGGCTGGGAGGCTTGCGTGCCGATGGTGGCTGCTTCGACATTGCAGAATCGGCAGGCTTTGTTGGCGATCTGCGACAGCCGGAGTGCTCCGCAGGTGAAAGAGCAAAAACTCCGGGCAATGCCTACTGCGTGGAACTACCTGAAAAATAATGTACTACCGGACCTGCGCCGGGTGGAGTTGGTCATTAACTACCGCAAGGGAGTGCTTGGTGAGCGGCGAACGATGATTGCGCAACCCGCACCACAGCCGAAACCGTGCTGCCCGTGTCCCTGTGTGATTATTGATGAGAGTGTCAACAGTTTCATTCTTGAGTTGGAGGAGAATAAAGATTAAGCGGGGGGGGGCGCCTGCATGTTCTCAGAGGGTCTGAAATCGGATACTTCGCACTGTTCAGCATGATGAAAAAATACGATCCTCGAGCCTGTCGAGAGGTCGCCTATTTGTTCCCGATCCTCGAGCCTGTCGAGAGGTCGCAAAGGTAATCAGCAT
>JAVXCD010000283.1:0-522 GCA_036659655.1 Alistipes sp. | reverse complement strand
GATTCACTATGGGGTCTATCTTGCGTTGCTGCAACTCAACCTGAATCTGTCGCTCACTTACGTCATGGCATTCTGTGTCAGTTTGACATGCAACTACCTGCTGTCAAGTTATTTCACATTTCACGTGAAACCGCAGTGGGCGCGAGCATTCAAATTTCTCACAGCACACCTTGTCAATTTGTTCAATGAGTTGGTGCTGCTGAATGTATTTCTCTACTTTGGCGTGTCTAAATACTACGCACCGTTAGGTGTGTTTCTCGTCGCCTTCCCCATCAACTACTTCATGGTTCGCTTTGCGCTGAAAGGTATTGCGCATCGGCGAACAAAGTAAGAGTACGCGTTTAGTCTGACAACATAAGCACACGATCCTCGAGCCTGTCGAGAGGTCGCAAAGACTCTGTGCGTCATACTGAATGAATGAAAAGTTCACGATCCTCGAGCCTGTCGAGAGGTCGCAAAGGTCGTTTGAAAATGCCCGATCCTCGAGCTTGTCGAGAGGTCGCAAAGGCACGGTGCTGATTG
>JAVXCD010000282.1:0-532 GCA_036659655.1 Alistipes sp. | reverse complement strand
GTTAAGTCCCGCAACGAGCGCAACCCTTGTTTCTAGTTACCAGCACGTGATGGTGGGGACTCTAGAGAGACTGCCGGTGATAAACCGGAGGAAGGTGGGGATGACGTCAAATCATCATGCCCCTTATGGCTTGGGCAACACACGTACTACAATGGCGGTCACAAAGGGCAGCGAGCTAGTGATAGTAAGCGAATCTCATAAAGGCCGTCTCAGTTCGGATTGAAGTCTGCAACTCGACTTCATGAAGTCGGAATCGCTAGTAATCGTAGATCAGCATGCTACGGTGAATACGTTCTCGGGCCTTGTACACACCGCCCGTCAAACCATGGGAGTTGGTAATACCCGAAGCCGGTGGCACAACCTGCAAAGGAGTGAGCCGTCGAAGGTAGGACCGATGACTGGGGTTAAGTCGTAACAAGGTATCCCTACGGGAACGTGGGGATGGATCACCTCCTTTCTAAGGAGAAAGTACAAAAACAAAGGTAACGTAATTTCCTGTTTAGTTTTGAAAGGTCGAAAGACGTTTCAGAAG
>JAVXCD010000281.1:0-543 GCA_036659655.1 Alistipes sp. | reverse complement strand
GCCTCTAGACGAAGGGGACACTGAAGTCTCAATCGCAAGACGCCTTGCTATTTACTTTTCATCAGACAATCTGTGTGGACACTACAAAGAACGTTTCTTTAAGGTAAGGAGGTGATCCAACCGCAGGTTCCCCTACGGTTACCTTGTTACGACTTCACCCCAGTCATGAATCACAAAGTGGTAAGCGCCCTCCCGAAGGTTAAGCTACCTACTTCTTTTGCAACCCACTCCCCTGGTGTGACGGGCGGTGTGTACAAGGCCCGGGAACGTATTCACCGTAGCATTCTGATCTACGATTACTAGCGATTCCGACTTCATGGAGTCGAGTTGCAGACTCCAATCCGGACTACGACATACTTTATGAGGTCCGCTTGCTCTCGCGAGGTCGCTTCTCTTTGTATATGCCATTGTAGCACGTGTTTAGCACTACTAGTAAGTGCCATTATGACTTGACGTCATCCCCACCTTCCTCCAGTTTATCACTGGCAGTCTCCTTAAGGTTCTCAGCATAACCTGTTAGCAATTAAGGATAAGGGTTGCGCT
>JAVXCD010000280.1:0-546 GCA_036659655.1 Alistipes sp. | reverse complement strand
GAGATGTTGGGTTAAGTCCCGCAACGAGCGCAACCCTCGTTCCATGTTGCCAGCACGTAAAGGTGGGGACTCATGGGAGACTGCCGGGGTCAACTCGGAGGAAGGTGGGGATGACGTCAAATCATCATGCCCCTTATGTCTTGGGCTTCACGCATGCTACAATGGCCGGTACAATGGGTTGCGATACTGTGAGGTGGAGCTAATCCCTAAAAGCCGGTCTCAGTTCGGATTGGGGTCTGCAACTCGACCTCATGAAGTCGGAGTCGCTAGTAATCGCAGATCAGCAACGCTGCGGTGAATACGTTCCCGGGCCTTGTACACACCGCCCGTCAAGTCACGAAAGTTGGTAACACCCGAAGCCGATGGCCTAACCACCTTGTGTGGGGGGAGTCGTCGAAGGTGGGACTGGCGATTGGGACTAAGTCGTAACAAGGTAGCCGTACCGGAAGGTGCGGCTGGATCACCTCCTTTCTAAGGAGCATTTGGAGACTTCGGTCTTCCAGAGCCTCTAGCCAGACGAATGTTCTGGCGAGGTTAGCTCATGGG
>JAVXCD010000279.1:0-546 GCA_036659655.1 Alistipes sp. | reverse complement strand
CTGAGCAATAATTTCGACCTACCAGCATTGACCATTGCTGAACTTTACCGCAATCGTTGGAAGGTGGAACTGTTTTTCAAATGGCTCAAACAGCACCTCAAAATCAAGAAGTTTTGGGGCACATCAGAGAACGCTGTCCGAGTGCAAATATACTGTGCAATAATCACTTACTGCTTGGTTGTAATCATTAAGCACAATATGCAAATTGATCGTTCTGCTTATGAGATACTTCAAATTATAGGCATATCGCTCACCGACAAAACTTCGCTTCGAGACCTTTTCGACAAATCAAATTTCAATAATTTCAAAGAGCGCTCCGATTCGAGTGAACCGAATTTATTTAACTTTTAACCGCCCACATTTTTAGTGGACAGTAATGATCACCAGTAATTTTAAAATGGACATTGACGGGCTGTGTATTATTTACTCTCGTGATAATCCTCCTCACTATTGACCTGCCATATATTCGTTTTGTCGGTGATATTGCCCACAATATTATCAACGGCGGCCATTGCGGTCAGCATGGAGTGATCGAGATTGTTATAG
>JAVXCD010000278.1:0-552 GCA_036659655.1 Alistipes sp. | reverse complement strand
GCGGTATTTGCTTTGGATCGGACTATTCATCAGGTGTATTATACGGAGGATCTAAGCAGATATGAAATCACAAGCGAGGATGACACCTATTTTCTAAAATGTAAATTGGATAAGAATCCAGCCAGTGTCGGCGACCACCTAACCATCTCGCTGAAGTCGAATTCGGGTGCCAATTTTAGTGGTGAGGTGACAGTTGTTAAAATGGAGGAGAATAAAATCTGGCTCTGGGACGGAAATTCCAAGGGTGTAATCTTACAACGGTTTTAGAAACTGCACTTATCTGTTCAATAGAAAGACAGGAGATGCCCGATCGGGTGCCTCCTGTCTTTCTATATCACCTCTATCCCTCCTTACATGTGGCCATCCGGGACCCGGCAACCATAAGATGACACAAAAATTCGGATCAAGCGGTAATTCTTGTTGATGCACCGGTGTACACCTGTCACAAACGGAAAAAGTTCCCGCTCCTCGAGCCTGTCGAGAGGTCGCAAAGGTAGCCAGTACAATTCCATTCGATCCTCGAGCCTGTCGAGAGGTCGCAAAGACAACCAG
>JAVXCD010000277.1:0-555 GCA_036659655.1 Alistipes sp. | reverse complement strand
TGTTTTCGAGTTCAAACTTACCGGTTCCGCTAAGAAAGCACTGGTGCAGATTGACGATCAGGGCTACCTCATTCCCTACACAGTGGACGGACGTGAGCTGATCAAGGTAGGCGCCAACTTCTCGAAGAAGAAACGGAATGTAGATAAGTGGTTGGTGGGTTGATTATGCAATAGTTTACTACTATAGGACCACGAGTTCTATTACTTTTCTTTTCTCAATCTCGTTTATTTATATTATCTTTGTAATATTTACTTTGTATTGTTAACTATACAAATATTAATGCTGATTGCGGCTTATGTCCCACAAAAACTGACGAGTTGAAATAAAATGAGAATATTAATTGCAATTCAAAATCGGGTGTATTCTGAATATTTAACTTGTCGGTTGAGTCGGTATAATCATGAAATTACGTTAGTACATAATGGATTAGACGCAATTAATGCGCTTAAAGAAAATGTTATAGATGTTGTTGTGCTTGGCATGACTCTGGAGTATTTCAATGGGCTGGAAGTCGTAAAACTGTTTCGAGAATATCAGGTGTCGGAATCGGTTCT
>JAVXCD010000276.1:0-562 GCA_036659655.1 Alistipes sp. | reverse complement strand
GAGCCTGTCGAGATGTCGCAAAGGAAAAAAGTACGAGTAGCAACAAGCGACCTCTCGACAAGCTCGAGGATCGAAAACAGTTGAGGATCGAACGTTTGAGAATTGATAAAAAAAGAGATGCAATGAGTTGTGGATATGTGTATATACTGAAATGTTGCAACGGCAATTTTTACGTCGGGAGCACAACGAATGTAGATACACGGCTGAAAGAACATGCTGCCGGAATAGGTGCGGATTATGTTCGAAGGCACTTACCCATAGAGTTGGTTTATATGCAGAATTATCCCTCGATAGAGGCGGCATTTTACATAGAACGGCAACTTCACAGGTGGTCTCACAAGAAAAAACAGGCGTTGATTGATGGAGACTATGAAGCATTGAAACAACTCTCTGCAACATCGCATCCGAGTGACTAAGCGACCTCTCGACAAGCTCGAGGATCGAAAACAGTTGAGGATTGTAAAAATAATAAAAAGTCGATCATCGAGCCTGTCGAGATGTCGCAAAGGAAAAAAGTACGAGTAGCAACAAGCGACCTCTCGACAAGCTCGAGGATCGAAAA
>JAVXCD010000275.1:0-565 GCA_036659655.1 Alistipes sp. | reverse complement strand
CGGAGCTTAAAGATGACCGAGAGGTTCATCGTCACCGTTGAGTTCATTGACTGGAAGATGGAGCCCGACCCTACCAGTGCCGTGTTGCGCTTGGCGCGGATGATGTCGACGGCCGTAATCACCGGTTCGGCACTGCTGTCGTTTCCGTAGAGAATGCCCACCTCGCGCTCGTCGAGGAAGGCTTCGTCGATGCCTGCCTGTGCAAACGCCTCGAGGGTTGCCATGTAGGCATATTCGCCCTGTTCGGGCAGCGAGTGGCGTTTCTTCCGGTCGAGTTTTTTCTTCAGGTCGGGGCGTTCGAGCATACCTGTGAGCGCGGAGAAATAACCCATCTCTTTGCGCGCAGGGTCGATACCGATGCCCGATACACCGTTGTATAATGATTCTTTAACCTCTTCTTGATTCTTGCCGATGCAGGAGTAAATACCCATGCCCGTAATGACAACTCTATTCATATCTGTATGTTACGTATATAATCCTCCATTGATCGAAATAACCTCTCCGGTGATGTATCCGGCTGCGGGCGAGACGAGGAATCCCACCAGTGCGGCCACCTCTTCGGGCT
>JAVXCD010000274.1:0-574 GCA_036659655.1 Alistipes sp. | reverse complement strand
GGTGGTCGCCCACGTGGTTGGATATCAGATAGCAACTCATAACTACCTGCTTTGACTTGGCATACCCAAGTATAAACAGCAGAAGGGCTTATCTGATATTGCAGGGCTACTTGTTCGAAAGATAAACATTTTTTTAATACACAGCTAACAACTTCTTGCTTAAATGAAACCGAAAATTGCTTGGTCGGCAATCGTTCTAAACCACTATTGCCATAGCGTAGATAACGATTAACTATCCTTGCTGTATGAGATTTGCTTATTGATAACTGCTGTGAAATGGTCGAAACACCATAACCACGCTCGTATAGAGCTACAACTCTTAACTTTTTTTCTAATGACAACGGTTTTGACATAAAAATACCCCCAAAAGTTTTTTGTCTAACTTTTGGGGGTAAGTTCAAAATTAAGTCCTTTTTGATCCGGCAAAAAGGACGAAAAACCGTCCGACAGACGAAAAAGTCTAAAATCAGCAGGCTGATAATGGATAAACGGATGCGATGCATTTTTGCAAGCAAAAAGTCTCCGTTTGAATTTTTATACAGTCTGCTGATTTTCCAAAGTCTTTTTCATCGAG
>JAVXCD010000273.1:0-575 GCA_036659655.1 Alistipes sp. | reverse complement strand
CGAAAGTATCTCAAAGCATATCGGCAATTATTGGGTGAACCTACATATTCCATTGCGGCGTGTCGGATTAATTACCCGAATGCTTATATGCCGTGGATACAAGAAGATGATAACAAGTTAGAACAGCTCTTCTGTGAGGGTAAATCTACAAGAGAGTTGTCCGCTATTTTTCAACGCAAACAAGGGGCAATACGCTCTCGAGTAAAGAAATTGGAGTTAGAAGAAAAATACAAATAATCTTACTGACAAAACTTGGTGAACACCAATACATGGAGAAGCTTGTCCTGAAAAACCATTACAGGTTTGATGATACAAAAGCAACCATATTTCACTATATTTATACCTGCAATTTAACTTACTGAAAATATATCGGCGTTTTTCAGATTCATTGTAGCCTCAGATAGGGTAGATGCGGATCATGTCATGGGGTGAAATAGCTTCGTAAATAGCGTCTCAATCAATCCATTTGGCCAATCTGCATGAGTGGGACAGATAAAATTCAACATAGAAGGCCTTGTCTTATCAACAATAACACAGCTGATTAGCAAATATTATTGCCCAAAGCAGCTGTTTTT
>JAVXCD010000272.1:0-611 GCA_036659655.1 Alistipes sp. | reverse complement strand
GAAGATATTTTGGCGGCATTGCAAAAAGAAGATGTGCTTGCCATTGAAATTATCGAGTCTGTGGGACACACCCTCGGTAAGGCGATTGCCGGATTGATCAACATGTTCAACCCCGAACTAATTGTGTTGGGTGGTACATTGGCCATAGCCAAAGACTACCTGATGTTGCCGATAAAAAGCGCGATAAACAAATATTCCCTCATGTTGGTCAGCAAAGATACGGCCATAAAACTCTCGAAACTCGGTGAAGATGCAGGTGTTATAGGTGCTTGTCTGCTGGCTCGCAGCAAGTCTCTCGGACTGCTGTAATCTTGTTTTATATTGCAAAAGCGACCGACTACTTCTTGTAATGTAGCCGGTCGCTTTATGTTGTGCCAATTGTCGAATCTTATCGGATCAAGATGAAATTCCGGTGGGGAAATGGTAGGTGAAAAGTGGATCAGGCAGAAATACACACACGATCTTCGTGTAATATAGCTATTTATCTGCGCTCCGTGTGACGAAGAAACACGATCCTCGAGCCTGTCGAGAGGTCGCAAAGACACGGTGCTGATTCAACGATCCTCGAGCCTGTCGAGAGGTCGCAAAGTTCACGGTGCTGATTCCCGATC
>JAVXCD010000271.1:0-616 GCA_036659655.1 Alistipes sp. | reverse complement strand
GTTGATCCGCTTGCTGCTCTGTGTGATGACGGCCTCAATACCCTCGCCTTCGTGACCTCCGAATGTTTCATCCGATAGCAGTTCTTTCGCCTCCTCATTGGTGATCACAACGATCATGTCGGCCTCGCTACGACGTAGCGAAATGTCATAATCCATGATCTTATATTCGATAGGGTCATGCAAGGGAGCATTCAACAACACCTCGACACGTTTACCGCGCACAAATCCCATCTCCATAATGCGACGGCGGAATCCTCCGTGTCCCCGCACCTTCAGAATCGTCGCTGAATCCCCTGTCTTTAGTTCGGATAGACGCATAAATTCTTCGTGTTTTAGATCACAAAGATAGTTTAAGAAACTGTTTAAATATTCTTTTCCACGCTATTTCTTCAATTTTGCTCTACGGTGGCATTTCTCAAGACTCTAAAAGAGGCAAACCAATCCACGATCCTCGAGCTTGTCGAGAGGTCGCAAGGGTTACAATGTACGATCCTCGAGCTTGTCGAGAGGTCGCAAGGGTTACAATGTACGATCCTCGAGCCTGTCGAGAGGTCGCAAAGTACACAGTTCACGATCCTCGAGCTTGTCGAGAGGTCGCAAAGTCAACCAGCACCGT
>JAVXCD010000270.1:0-664 GCA_036659655.1 Alistipes sp. | reverse complement strand
GTTACAATTCGCTCTCCTTGAGGCGTTCGGCGTTCTCGGCAACGATCAGATGGTCGATGCAGTCCTGAATGTCTCCGTCCATGAAGGCGGCGAGGTTATAGATCGTGTAGTTGATGCGGTGGTCGGTGATGCGTCCTTGCGGGTAGTTGTAGGTGCGGATTTTGGCCGAGCGATCGCCTGTGGAGACCATGGTTTTGCGTTTCGAGGCGATGACATCCATGTATTTGGCATACTCCAGATTGAAGACTCGCGTGCGAAGTTCCTCGAAGGCTTTGTCGAAATTTTTCATCTGGGATTTCTGATCTTGACACTGCACCACGATGCCGGAGGGAAGGTGGGTGAGTCGGATGGCTGAATAGGTCGTGTTGACCGACTGTCCGCCGGGACCTGAGGAGCAGAAAATATCCTTGCGCACGTCGTTCATCGAGATGTCGCAGTCGAACTCCTCTGCTTCGGGAAGTACTGCCACCGAGGCGGCGGAAGTGTGAACACGTCCTTGGGTTTCGGTCTGAGGTACCCGCTGCACGCGGTGTACGCCCGACTCGTACTTCAAGGTTCCGTAGACGCTCTGCCCCGTAACCTTCAGCACAATCTCCTTATAACCGCCGGAGGTGCCGTCGGAAAAGGAGGTGATTTCGTATTTCCACCCTTTTTTCGCATCAAT
>JAVXCD010000269.1:0-673 GCA_036659655.1 Alistipes sp. | reverse complement strand
GTTCATGGTCGCATCAATCACAACCCCTTGTAGAGTTAGTGGTGCGACGGGTTTGGGAGCGCAGGCCGAGAATGCAGCCACAGCCGCCAAGGAGATGAGAGTAAGGATTTGCTTCATAGTTCTTAATGATTTTGAAATGGTTAAGTGCGTTTTGTAAAACAAAGATAATATAAAAAAGTGAAAATGAGACCGGCAATGTAATAGAATTATGCAAGAGTTATCGGTTGATCTTTCAGATGCGTTGGAATGTTCCTACGCTCATCCAAATAAATATCAATCTGCTCAGAAACTGTTTTAAATTTATTAATCTTGTTCTTTTCGGCTCTTTTCGCCCCTGTTTTGCTCGGTTCAGCCTTCTCGTCAGGGTGGAGGAACGGAAAACGTCCGGAAATTTTGAAAAGTGATAAAATATAGGTATCTTTACGAAGAAAATTATGAGAAACAGAGAAGTGTCAGTTTGGCTTTTTATAGGGGTAAGCCGCTGAAAATAATAATAATATTTAGCCATTATAAATTATGCATAAAACAGAGGAGTTTAACACATATATCAAAGGGCTGTTAAATACGGCCAATATTTTAGAGGCCACCTCGTCGTCATTTGTAGTGGTGAATAGAAATTTGGATGTGATTTTCAGCAACACGGATCTTCAAGAACAATCACTTGATAATGCCA
>JAVXCD010000268.1:595-692 GCA_036659655.1 Alistipes sp. | reverse complement strand
GGCAGTCCCTCTAGAGTGCCCAACTAAAAGCTCGAAACAAAAGGCAACGGTTGCGCTCGATGCGGGACTTAACCCAACATCTCACGACACGAGCTGA
>JAVXCD010000268.1:0-585 GCA_036659655.1 Alistipes sp. | reverse complement strand
CAATTCCTTTGAGTTTCACTCTTGCGAGCGTACTTCCCAGGCGGAGTACTTAATGCGTTAGCTGCGCCACCGAAGGGGGTAACCTCCGACAGCTAGTACTCATCGTTTACGGCGTGGACTACCAGGGTATCTAATCCTGTTTGCTCCCCACGCTTTCGTGCCTCAGTGTCAGTTACAGTCCAGAGAGCCGCCTTCGCAACTGGTATTCCTCCTAATATCTACGCATTTCACCGCTACACTAGGAATTCTACTCTCCTCTCCTGCACTCAAGTTTTTTAGTTTCAAAGGCTTACTACGGTTGAGCCGTAGCCTTTCACTTCTGACTTAAAAAACCACCTACGCACCCTTTACGCCCAGTAATTCCGGATAACGCTAGCCCCCTACGTATTACCGCGGCTGCTGGCACGTAGTTAGCCGGGGCTTCCTCCTCAAGTACCGTCATTATCTTCCTTGAGGACAGAGCTTTACGACCCGAAGGCCTTCATCGCTCACGCGGCGTTGCTGCATCAGGCTTTCGCCCATTGTGCAATATTCCCCACTGCTGCCTCCCGTAGGAGTTTGGACCGTTTCTCTGTTCCATGGTGG
>JAVXCD010000267.1:0-700 GCA_036659655.1 Alistipes sp. | reverse complement strand
TATCATCTGGGAGGCATCCGTGTCGACAGTATTTCACAAGGTGCGGTTAACGCTGCCACGGCCTTTTCGCTCGACCCGTTCGGCTCGTTTGTCTTGACGGTGAAGATGACACCGGAGCAGATGCGGCAGATGATAATCACCAAATTCAATGACATTCACAACACCAAAGAGGCACATCGGATTGATCTGTTTGCAACCACACCCTACACGATTATCACCAACGCGAAGTTTGATGCCGTGGATGTGAAATTTCCACAACTCAAGGAGGGTGTAACTTACTCTGTGGCATTGCCTAACTATGTGGTTGAAAATTACGATTTCCAATACACGGAGGTTGCGGAGACAGATCACCTTATCACCGACCTGTTGATGGATGCATTTGAGGATAGCCCGAAAATCACACCCGACAACACGTCGAAACAGGTGATAAAATAATGTAAAATTAAAATTTGCAATCACTTGATTCTCGCTCCTCGAGCCTGTCGAGAGGTCGCAAAGGCAACATGCAATTCACAATCCTCGAGCCTGTCGAGCGCGCGCAAGGTGCACACTTCACGATCCTCGAGCCTGTCGAGAGGTCGCAAGGACACGGTGTGTTATGCTGAATGAATCAAAATTCACGCTCCTCGAGCCTGTCGAGAGGTCGCAAAGACACGGTGTGTTATGCTGAATGAATCAAAATTCTCGCTCCTCGAGCCTG
>JAVXCD010000266.1:314-706 GCA_036659655.1 Alistipes sp. | reverse complement strand
CGGGCCCCCGTCAATTCATTTGAGTTTTAACCTTGCGGCCGTACTCCCCAGGCGGTCGACTTAACGCGTTAGCTCCGGAAGCCACTCCTCAAGGGAACAACCTCCAAGTCGACATCGTTTACGGCGTGGACTACCAGGGTATCTAATCCTGTTTGCTCCCCACGCTTTCGCACCTGAGCGTCAGTCTTTGTCCAGGGGGCCGCCTTCGCCACCGGTATTCCTCCAGATCTCTACGCATTTCACCGCTACACCTGGAATTCTACCCCCCTCTACAAGACTCTAGCCTGCCAGTTTCGGATGCAGTTCCCAGGTTGAGCCCGGGGATTTCACATCCGACTTGACAGACCGCCTGCGTGCGCTTTACGCCCAGTAATTCCGATTAACGCTTGCAC
>JAVXCD010000266.1:0-304 GCA_036659655.1 Alistipes sp. | reverse complement strand
TCTCAGTTCCAGTGTGGCTGGTCATCCTCTCAGACCAGCTAGAGATCGTCGCCTAGGTGAGCCATTACCCCACCTACTAGCTAATCCCATCTGGGCACATCTGATGGCGTGAGGCCCGAAGGTCCCCCACTTTGGTCCGAAGACGTCATGCGGTATTAGCTACCGTTTCCAGTAGTTATCCCCCTCCATCAGGCAGTTTCCCAGACATTACTCACCCGTCCGCCGCTCGTCACCCAGAGAGCAAGCTCTCTTGTGCTACCGCTCGACTTGCATGTGTTAGGCCTGCCGCCAGCGTTCAATCTGA
>JAVXCD010000265.1:0-716 GCA_036659655.1 Alistipes sp. | reverse complement strand
TAAGAAGGGGTGCTTAATTTGGCAAAGATATTATTAGTAGAAGATGAAGTAAGCATAAGAGGCTTTCTAAAAATAAATTTAGCAAGAAATGATTTTGAAATAATAGAAGCAAGCAATGGTGAAGACGGAATACAAAAGGCTATGATTGAAAAACCAGACGTAGCTATATTAGATGTAATGTTACCTGGAATAGATGGATTTCAAGTATGTAGTAAGTTAAGAAGTGAATTTCCAAGCATGGGGATAATAATGCTTACGGCAAAAGGGCAAGATATGGATAAGATAATGGGTCTAGAGTATGGTGCTGATGATTATATAGTTAAACCATTTAATCCATTAGAAGTAGTGCTTAGAATAAAGGCAATATTAAGAAGACTTGAAAGTAATACAGAAAATTCATTAAATGAATTAGTAAATGGACCGTTTGTTATAAATTTATATTCCCAAAAGATAACAAAAAACGGTATTGAAATAGAACTAACACCTAAAGAGTATTTAATTATGAAGACATTTATAGAAAATCCTAATAAGGCATTTTCAAGGGATGAACTTTTAAATTCAGTGTGGGGATACAATTACTTTGGTGATCCTAAAATAATTGATGTAAATATTAGAAGACTTAGATCAAAAATAGAAGAAAATGCCTCAACACCTGAATATATTGAGACTGTTTGGGGAATTGGTTATAGATGGAAAGGATAAAGAATGAAAAGTAT
>JAVXCD010000264.1:478-739 GCA_036659655.1 Alistipes sp. | reverse complement strand
CGGCACGTCTGTGAAGTCCGTTTTCGATGTCATGGCGGTGCGGGAACAGTTTCCGATCCTGAAACGCCAGATCAACGGGCGTCCTCTGGTTTATCTGGATAACGCAGCCTCGGCACAAAAGCCGCGTGCCGTCATCGACAGTCTCGTTTCGGTGATGGAAGGCAGCTATTCCAACGTCCATCGCGGTCTTCACACCCTGTCGAACGAAGCGACCGAAGCTTTCGAGACGGCCCGAGAGATCGTGGCGCGTTTCCTGAATGC
>JAVXCD010000264.1:239-468 GCA_036659655.1 Alistipes sp. | reverse complement strand
AGGTGGTGTGGACCAAGGGCGGTACCGAGGCGATCAATCTGGTTGCCAACGGCATCGGTCTGGATATCCGCGAAGGTGACGAGATCATTGTCACCGAGATGGAGCATCACTCCAACATCGTGCCGTGGCATCTGCTGCGCGAACGCAAAGGCGCTGTCCTTCGCTGGGCGCCGATCCTTGATGATGGTTCGTTGGACATGGAGGCGTTCAAAAGCCTTCTGAACGAACG
>JAVXCD010000264.1:0-229 GCA_036659655.1 Alistipes sp. | reverse complement strand
GTAGCGGTCACGCACATGTCGAATGTGCTGGGCACGATCAATCCTGTTGCCGAGATTTCCCGCCTTGCCCATCAGGTCGGTGCGCGTGTGCTGGTCGATGGATGTCAGGGTGCTGTGCACTCTGTGCCGGACGTTCAGGCCATCGGCTGTGACTACTATGTTATTACCGGCCACAAGCTGTTCGGCCCGACGGGTATCGGTGCCCTGTATGGCAAGATGGACGCTCTGG
>JAVXCD010000263.1:0-757 GCA_036659655.1 Alistipes sp. | reverse complement strand
GACCATGGGCATCTCTGCTCTCGCAAAGGCAATAGAGATCAAAAAGAAGGCCAAAAAAGAGCCCATGCAGGAAAAGGATCCACAGGTTGTCTTGCCGGAGATCCCAAAGATGAGGCAGAACCGCCCGCGCACACAACTCAGCAACGACATGAAAGCTCAAAACCCCGCTTCACAGGTATCCAAAGCCATCGAGAGCCTTCACGTCGAGCAGGAAGAGATACTTGCCGGTGATCTCACTGCCGAGGAGGCAGCACCAGAGCATCTCATGGCCGATTTCGACCTGCGCAAAGCAGTCATTTATGCAGAAATTCTCAAACCTAAATTCGAAGAGTAATTAAATAACTTCGGTAACAAATTCAAACAGTTTCTTAATATGGCATCTATCTTTTCACGCATTATGGCCGGCGAAATACCTTGCTACAAGGTGGCCGAGGACGAGAAGTATTTTGCATTTCTCGACATCAATCCGCTCAAAAAGGGGCACACGCTTATCGTGCCCAAACAAGAAATAGATTACATTTTTGATCTCGACGACCAAGCGCTCGCCGGGATGATGCTATTCGCAAAAAAAGTGGCAGCTAAGATCAAGCAGGAAATAGCCTGTAATAGGGTCGCAGTTGTCGTTTTAGGGCTTGAAATTCCGCATGCACACATTCATCTGATTCCCATTGATAACGAAAACGATGTGGATTTCCGGCGCGAAAAGTTAAAATTAACTCCGGATGAGTTCGAAAATATAGCACGCAAACTACGCCGG
>JAVXCD010000262.1:0-779 GCA_036659655.1 Alistipes sp. | reverse complement strand
CTGAAAACGTGGTCACCCCCGGTGCTTACGTCAACTACATCGTCCATGGAGGGAGAGCATAATGGAAAAATCTGAAATCAAAGGCTTTATCGCAGCCCGTGTAGCCAAGGAACTGAAGGACGGCGACGTGGTCAATCTGGGCATCGGCCTGCCCACTCTGGTCCCCCATTATCTCCCCAAAGACGTGAACGTGATGCTCCAGTCCGAGAACGGCATCATCGGCACCGGCCCCAAGCCCCTGCCCGAAGAAGTGGACATGATGCACAAGATTGACGCCGGCGGGTCCCCCGCACAGGCAGGTCGCGGCGGCTGCTACATCGACTCCGCCACCTCCTTTGGCTTCATCCGCGGCGGCCATGTGAACGCCACCATCCTGGGCGGTCTGGAAGTTGACGCAGAGGGTTCTCTGGCCAACTGGATTATCCCCGGCAAGAAAATGCCCGGCATGGGCGGCGCTATGGACCTGCTGGTGGGCGCTAAGGAAGTCATTGTCGCCATGGAGCACACCGCGCGCGGCAATCCCAAAATTCTCGAAAAGTGCACCCTGCCGTACACCGCTGTCCACTGTGTCACCATGATTATCACGGAAATGGGCGTCATGATGGTCCGCAAGAACGGCCTGGAGCTCACCGAAATCAACCCCGAATTCACCGTGGAAGAGGTCCAAGCTGCCACCGGCGCAAAGCTGATGATTAGCCCCGACCTGAAACCCATGCTGTAAGAAGTTCAAAAAAGTCCCCCGTCGGTGCAACCCGACGGGGGACTTTTTTTGCGGAAAA
>JAVXCD010000260.1:0-825 GCA_036659655.1 Alistipes sp. | reverse complement strand
ACGAACATCGTTCTTCTCAATACCACGCATCAACAGACCAACGTTGTCACCAGCCTCGCCCTGATCGAGCAATTTGCGGAACATCTCGACACCAGTACAAGTCGAAGTCATCGTCTTCTCCTCGAGACCAACGATCTCAACGGGGTCACCGATGTGAACGATACCAGTCTCGATACGACCTGTAACAACCGTACCACGACCTGTGATCGAGAATACATCCTCGACAGGCATCAAGAACGGTTTCTCGTTCTCACGCTGCGGGATAGGAATATAAGTGTCGACAGCATCCATCAACTCCATAACCTTGTCCTCCCACTTAGCTTCGCCATTCAGGCCGCCGAGTGCAGAACCACGGATGATGGGGCAGTTGTCGCCATCGAAATCATACTTGTTGAGCAGGTCACGAACCTCCATCTCAACCAAGTCGAGCATCTCGGGATCGTCCACCATGTCACATTTGTTCAAGAAGACAACGATCTTCGGTACGTTCACCTGTTTAGCGAGCAATACGTGTTCGTTCGTCTGAGGCATCGGACCGTCAGTTGCGGCAACAACGAGGATCGCACCGTCCATCTGAGCAGCACCAGTGACCATGTTCTTGACATAATCGGCGTGACCCGGGCAGTCTACGTGAGCGTAGTGACGGTTCGCTGTCTGATACTCAACGTGTGAAGTGTTGATCGTGATACCACGCTCTTTCTCCTCAGGTGCGTTGTCGATCGAGTCGAACGAACGAAGTTCCGAAAGACCTCTCTTAGCCAGAACGGTCGTAATAGCTGCGGTAAGGGTCGTCTTACCGTGGTCAACGTGTCCGATAGTACCGAT
>JAVXCD010000259.1:0-827 GCA_036659655.1 Alistipes sp. | reverse complement strand
TTTATAAACAATATGGGTAAAAATCTGCTTTTCGTGTGGCTCCAATGCCGTCATAAAACGCGGTATTCGGTCGGGTCATCCACGTTGGTATTGCACAACATGCCATAAGAGTTTTACAGGGCGAGAAAAGGTGATACACAGTCAGTTATACAGAGACTATCTTTCGGGTAAACAAACTCTCAAACAACTATCTGAGAAGTATTCCGTATCAGTGAGTACGGTTCAGCGTCGATTGCGCGAGGTTCGCTCTACGCGAATCATCTCCAAAGACAAAGATGTCGTGGTTCTGATGGACGCATCTTACTGGGGTCATCACTTTGGCGTGCTTGTTTTTAAGGATGCACATCGTGGCAAAACACTATGGCGCAAATTCCTTGACAAGAAGGAAACAAGAGCCGATTATATGGAGGGTGTAGACTGGTTGGAGCAGCATGGATTTCACATTCGCGGAGTGGTCATCGACGGCTTGAAAGGGTTAGCCCAAATGCTTGCAAACTATAAGGTGCAACTATGTCAATTTCATCAAGTTAAAACAGTCAAGAAGTATCTCACAAGCACCCCGAAAACACCAGCCGGAATCGAGCTAAAAGCCATTGCGTTGATGTTGTGTCATACGGATAAAGAGTCGTGTGTTGGGGTGCTAGATCAATGGCATTTGCGGTGGCAGATGTTCTTGAAAGAGCGCACAAAAGATGTTGCGACAAATAGAACATCTTACACCCATAAACGATTGCGGAGTGCCTATTTGAGTCTAAAACGCAATATGACGTGGCTATGGACGTGGTATGATCATATTGAGATTGGAATACCGAATACGAACAACGGTA
>JAVXCD010000258.1:0-1026 GCA_036659655.1 Alistipes sp. | reverse complement strand
ACAGCAGCTTTATTGAGCCATTCTTGCTTGAAATAAAAAGCCGCCAAGTTGAAAACAACGGCTACGAGAGCTAATGCGATTGGAAAGTGCACAAGCATCGGATGCAGGTGGATTAGATTCATAATAGGTTTCGTTTTAATTAAGTTTAAACCAGTTTCTAAAACCCTCAACAACTAAAGGAGGGCACAAATGTAATACATTTTATCAGTTTGTATACGCGCAATGTAAAATATTTTTTTTAGAGGTTTGGCCGACAACAATCTTTTGTGTTGTATCTTTGCAATCGAACTTAGAAACTGTTTGAATTTGTTACCGATAAATAAAAAAACAGATGATCGAATTTTTGGCACAATACAACCTGACAGGCCTTGTGATCGGTGGGGTTACCTTTCTTATTATCGGACTGTTCCATCCGCTGGTCATCAAGGGTGAATATTACTTTGGTGTGCGTTGCTGGTGGGTATTTCTAATCATGGGCATCGCTGCCGTGGCTGCTTCCATTGCCGTACGACAACTGCTGTGGTCCACATTGCTGGCGGTGTGGGGCGCTTCGTCGTTCTGGTCGATCGGAGAGTTGTTCGAGCAGCGTGCGCGTGTAGCCAAAGGCTGGTTCCCCAAACGTCATCCGAAACAATAGTATGCCGGCATGAAGATGGAAAAATCGGGATGAAAAACCACCCCGATTTTATCTACTCTTTTGACCAATAAGCCGAAAAAAGAGGAGTTTTTTAGCCCCTCTTTTTTGTGATCTATTTACTGCAATACTTGCTGATAATCAGCCTCCAACAGAAGATGCGGATCTGATCCAAGAGCACGGCGGAGAGGAAGATTGCGAGTAAAAATACTGTGATCCACAGCATAGGGAGTGGGTACTCCTGATAGATGTGTTGGATCGTGGGGGCAAAATACTGTTGGGCAATATTGGCATTCATGTGCAGCAAGAACACGGCAAAACTACTGGCTGCCATCCAGTTAATGAAGTTTATCTGGGGCAGATGCAGTTTGGAAAAAAAGAGCAGAAAGTAG
>JAVXCD010000257.1:0-1152 GCA_036659655.1 Alistipes sp. | reverse complement strand
CACGATCCTCGAGCCTGTCGAGAGGTCGCAAAGACAATCAGCACCGTGACCTTGCGACCTCTCGACAAGCTCGAGGATCGTGTGTGTATTTCCGCCTGACCCACTTTTCATCTACTCTTTCCCACCGGAATTTCATTTTGATCCCAAACTCATTCGGCACAGTGTGCCCCCCTCGACCCGTTCGACGAACAAGCCACAAATGAGAAACTGTTTGAATTTGTTACCAAAGTTATTTTAGAACTATTTTTGTTCCTATTTTTGGCCTATAAATCCGATTTTAGCGAGCTGAAATCGGATTTATAGAGCGAAGAGTGCCGAAGATTAATAAATTTAAAACAGTTTCTGAGTCCTTTCCGGAGGTTTAGGAGAGACGGCGGCGAGTTCAAGGGCACGAATAGAGCATATCTGCCAAAAAAATTGCAACGGTGCATGGTGTTTCGGAAAACTTTTTCTACCTTTGTCGTCCCTAACGGGCGTGAACTGACCTCTTACATTGGGTGTTGAGTCGATGGAGAACATGCGGATGATGCAAATCGAACGTTTTATCTCGGGATTACGGACCAAAGAGTGCGTATGGTAGACAGCAACACAGCGGCAATGTCGGGCACTGAATCATCAAAAATATTGTTGCAACAATGAACAAGGATGCACTAATCAAGCTCGTCAACGAGCAGATGTGGACCAAGACGGATGTTCCGTCATTCAAGGCCGGTGACACGATCACCGTAACCTACAAAATTATCGAGGGTAGCAAAGAGCGTTTGCAGAGTTTCCGTGGCGTAGTTATCCAGATTAAAGGTACAGGCAAGACCAAAATGTTCACGATCCGCAAGGTTTCGAATGGCATTGGCGTAGAGCGTATCTTCCCTGTATACTCACCTCATATCGACAAGATCGAGGTAAACAAGATCGGTGTTGTACGTCGCGCACGTATCTTCTATCTGCGTGATCTTACAGGTAAAAAGGCTCGTATCAAAGAGAAACGAGCTACACGTGCAGTCGAAAAATAGGCTGTATAACAAAAGAGAAATCGGCAGGTTGTTAAACAATCTGCCGATTTTTCTTTTGTAGTTCTTGTTGATGAAACTACGAATCAGGGCGAAATACACATCCGATCCTCGAGCCTGTCGAGAGGTCGCAAAGTCACGGTGC
>JAVXCD010000256.1:0-1165 GCA_036659655.1 Alistipes sp. | reverse complement strand
CGCAAAGACATGGTGCTGGTTGTCCTTGCGACCTCTCGACAGGCTCGAGGATCGTGCGTGTCCTTGCGACCTCTCGACAGGCTCGAGGATCGTGAATTGTGTGTTGTCTTTGTGTGTGGAGAGCGGCAAGCTCGAGGATCGAGAACGTTTCCTGTTTGAGACAAATGTCAACCTATTCGCTAACAAAAGATACCGCGGAGCCCTAAAATAGATCAAACCGTAATTTTTGTTGGCGTGAACCCCTATACGATCCTCGAGTCTAATTTATTCTTCCCACCGGGTTTGCGCTTGATCCCATTTTCTGACGAAAACTATTGTAGAGACGATAATTTTTATTAATTTTACACAACATTATCCCATTACTTGAATTTGAAAATATGAAAAGGAAAATCACTATTCTTTGTGCATGCGTGTTGCTGTGCGCAGGTAGTTTTGCACAGGCTCAACGGCCGGCAACTGTGTCAGGGAAAACTCAAATCACCCCATCGGCCAAGGAGGCTCTGACCAAAGAGGCTTTGATGAGGCGTGCTATTGCACTATCCGTGGAAAATATTGCTATCGGAGGCGGGCCTTTCGGTGCGGTTATCGCACGGAATGGCGTGATCGTGGCCACAGGTGTGAATCGTGTGACCTCCGATTGTGACCCGACGGCACATGCCGAAGTGAGTGCTATTCGTGCGGCAGCCAAGGTGCTGGGCACGTTCGATCTCAGCGGTTGCGAGATTTACACCTCGTGTGAGCCGTGTCCGATGTGTCTGGGTGCCATCTACTGGGCGCATCTGGATCGTATGTACTACGGTAATGACAAAAACGATGCGGCGGACATCGGCTTCGATGATGCTTTTATCTACAAAGAGTTGGAGCTCAAACCTGCTGATCGAAAGCTGAAGTCGGAAGAACTGTTACCCGAAGAGGCTCTCAAGGCTTTCGAAAACTGGAAAACAAAATTGGACAAGGTTGAGTATTAATCTTGTGATAGAAGGGATCAAGATGCAATCCCGAAAAAGTGGGTTTTCCTTATTTATAAGAGATAAAATCACCCGATCCTCGAGCTTGTCGAGAGGTCGCAAAGGAAACAGTTCACGATCCTCGAGCTTGTCGAGAGGTCGCTGGGTCATGGTGTACGATCCTCGAGCTTGTCGAGAGGTCGCAAAGGACAATCAGC
>JAVXCD010000255.1:0-1204 GCA_036659655.1 Alistipes sp. | reverse complement strand
GCTCGAGGATCGTGAATATTGTGTGCTTTGCGACCTCTCGACAAGCTCGAGGATCGTGAATATTGTGTGCTTTGCGATCTCTCGACAGGCTCGAGGATCGTGAATATTGTGTGCTTTGCGACCTCTCGACAAGCTCGAGGATCGTGAATATTGTGTGCTTTGCGACCTCTCGACAAGCTCGAGGAGCGTGCAAACCTTTTCGCCAACAAGAAATACCGCTTGAGCCAGAAAAACGCCACAACAGTAATCTGTTGTGGCGTTTTTTATTGTAGAGGCCGTTTATTCGATGATACCCTCTTTGCTGTAAACGACATCTGTACCGTCGATGGCAAGCGTAAACTTGCCGTCTTTCTCCGAAAGAGTGGCATTCTCGGTGAAGTCAATGGTCTCGCCATTGCCGATGCTCTGACCATGGAGGAGGAGTTTGCCAACGGGGCCTTGCAACTCCCACGACTTGTAAACCATGGTAGCCATGTTGACCGATGCTGCATCCCCTTGGATCATCAAGTTGATGCCCATGACTTTTGTCGAGTCGATCGGATCGGGCATTGTCCACTCACCCACAGCGTTGCAGTAAGTTGCGTCTACACTCACCTTGGTAGCTTCAGTCACCTCCTTGAGGTTGCCTTTGTAGTCTACGATGATGGGGGCTCCAAGCAGCATACCATTGGCCTGTGTCATGTCGGCAGTCGCCGTAGAAAAAGTTTGAGTCTGATCTCCGGTCAGTTCTTTCACAACCACATTATTCATGGTTGCATCTTCGATAAAACCTGCAAATTGTTTGGGCTCGTTGTTACAGCAGGAATAAAAGGCACAAGCGGCCAGTACAAGGGTAAAGAGTTTCTTCATAACTTTAACAGGATTAAGTTTTTAATATGTTTTTCATTCGTTCTCGAATGATATTGCAAAAATAGGAAAATTTTACGTAAAGTGTCCAGTAAAATGACAAAATCTATTTTGCATACAAATTCAAACAGTTTCTAAAACGGGCAACTAACGCGGGTTTGCCTGCAAACCGTCTTTTTGTATAAAACACTTCACGATCCTCGAGCTTGTCGAGAGGTCGCCTGTTTGTTTTCGATCCTCGAGCCTGTCGAGAGGTCGCAAAGGCACTGTGCTGATTACCCTTGCGACCTCTCGACAGGCTCGAGGATCGTACATTGATTAGCCTTTGCGACCTCTCGACAGGCTCGAGGATCGTACA
>JAVXCD010000254.1:0-1219 GCA_036659655.1 Alistipes sp. | reverse complement strand
CCCTTGCGACCTCTCGACAAGCTCGAGGATCGTATATTGTAACCCTTGCGACCTCTCGACAAGCTCGAGGATCGTGTGGGTATTTCCATCAATAAGAAGTGGCGCTTGATCCATTATCACTTGATTCAAAATATTTTTTTAGTTTTATTTGGTTTATTATATAAACTACTTTATATTTGCAATGTGATTCGAATCCACAACGTAAAGTAAAGTTACATTAAAAAACTGAAAATCATGAAACTATCAGCCAAGATCCAATTAACACTCGCCGTAATCTGTTTATCGGCCGGTGTCGCAACAGCCAAAAACCTCACCATTAGCATCAACAATGTGCGCAACGACAAGGGTAGCATCCTCCTTATGGGGCGTATTGATGGGGTGAAAGAGCCTGTCTATCAGATGGTGCCTGCAAAAAAGGGGAGCGTTGTCATTGAGATTGCCGACCTGACATGTGCCGCGATTGACATCTCGATTTTTCACGACGAGAACGGCAATTACCAAATGGAGATGGGCGATCGGGGGCCTATCGAAGGATACGTCACGAAAAAATACAAATTAGAGGCGGAATCCACGTCTGAACAGCTGAAACTATTCTATCCCGTAGCCGAATAACAACTGCATGGAACGGATCATTCTTTCGTTGTTCGGGCTTATCGTAATCTGTCAGGTACATGCCGCACAACCCTTTGCGGGGATGGTGACCGATACAAACGGTCATAGCATCTCCTATGCGACGGTGGTATTGCTGCACGATGGAGCGCAGGCGGCAGGAGCGACAACCGACTCGTTGGGACATTTCATCTTGTCGGCATTGCCGGGGACCTACACTTTACAACTGCGGCACCTCTCGTATCTGCCGGCGGAATATGCCGTAACGGTGCGAAAATCAGTTCCTTCATCGGAGGTATTTCGCATGAACGATCTACAAGTGGAGGTCAAGGAAATCGTCGTTTCGGCGAGTAGCATCATCCGGGAAGCCGATCGGTTTGTGGTGACAGTCAGTCGCAACCCCTCGCTTGCCTATAATTTCAGTGCGGGCAAGAGTTTCAAAAACAAGCAGTTGGAAAGAGTCTCCACGGAACAACGCAACCGATTGAAGCGGGAAGAATAATACATTCAACCACCAATCATTGTTTTAGAAACTGTTTTAAATTTATTAATCTCGTTCTTTTCGGCTCTTTTCGCCCCAGTTTCCGTCCTATAAATCCTCATTTAGCTC
>JAVXCD010000253.1:0-1308 GCA_036659655.1 Alistipes sp. | reverse complement strand
GTTTTCGCTCTATAAATCCTCATTTAGCTCGCTAAAATCGGATTTACAAGACAAAAACAGGAACAAAAAGAGCGCTTAAATAACTTCGGTAACAAATTCAAACAGTTTCTAAAGATCACAAATCAAACGTAGGAATAGCGTGATTTGCAGCAGTGGGCTGTTTTAGAAAACTATTTTTCGGGCGACTATGACCATAGAAGATATAGCCCTCACGATGACTTCGGGGGTTGGAGTGAAGGGCGCGGTGCATCTGTTGGAGGTGTTCGGGGATGCGCAGCATATTTTCGCAGCGACGTTCGACGAGTTGGTTGGGCGTGCTGTGTTGCGGGAGGATGTTGCGCGTAGCATCCTCCGGCGCGAGGCATTTGCCGCAGCGGAAAAGGAACTCGCCTACTGTGCTCGTCATGGGATCGTGGCCGTGGCTTCGACCGATGCGGCCTACCCTGTGCTGCTGCGTGAGGTGATCGACTACCCCGCGGTTTTGTATGTGTTGGGCAATGTTGAGGTGCTCTCGGCACACTGCGTGTCGCTGGTCGGCACGCGGGAAGCAACCACTTATGGGCAGGATATGTGTCATCGGCTGGTGCGGGGGCTTGCGGCGCGTGTGCCCAATCTTTGTATTGTGAGCGGGCTGGCTTTCGGCATTGATGTCGCCTCGCATCGTGCGGCACTCGCGGCGGATGTCCCGACGGTGGGTGTACTGGCTAATCCGTTGCCGAAGATCACACCGGCGCAACATACGCCTGTGGGACGAGAGATCGTTGAGAAAGGCGGGGCGCTGATCACCGAATTGCACTCGCAGGTCAAGCAAACAGGAGATTTCTATCTTGCTCGTAATCGGATTATTGCGGCTCTGAGCGAGGGGACGATCATCGTCGAGTCGCCCTGTGCGGGAGGTTCGCTGATGACGGCTCATTGTGCCGACGGCTATAACCGCTCGCTGATGGCGGTTCCGGGACGAGCATCGGATCAGATGTCGTTGGGCACCAATCTGCTGATCCGCAACCGCAAGGCGCAGTTGGTGCTCTCGGCGGACGATGTGATCGCTGAATTGATGTGGGACGTGCATGTGAAGGATGTGTTGGAGCGACCGCGTGCCGGGGTGTCGGAACTCACTACCGACGAGGCGGGGTTACTGGGTTGTTTCCGCACGGACGATCCTCTCTCGACAGGGGAATTGGGGGTGTTGAGCGGGTTGGATGCAGGCGCATTATCGGTGTTGCTGTTGGGGCTGGAGTTGGCCGGTGCCGTGCGCCAATTACCGGGCAATAGATACGAGAAAAAACGATAACGTATGAAAGGAAACAA
>JAVXCD010000252.1:0-1337 GCA_036659655.1 Alistipes sp. | reverse complement strand
GAGGATCGTGTGTATTGTGTGTCTTTGCGACCTCTCGACAGGCTCGAGGATCGTGTGTATTGTGTGCCTTTGCGATCTCTCGACAAGAATTTCGACTGGATCCGAGATTTTAACGGCTCTCCTTCTTTCTTCGCTTTGCTCTCAGTCTCATTTTTATTTCTTATCTTTGTCAAACATTAGAGAAATGAATATGGCTTTTTTCGATCTTTTTAAAAAGAAACAAGATACCCCCCAACCGGAGGTCTCGCCGGCCGTTGAACAGCAGAAGCAGGCGGAATTAAATAGTGGACTGGAGAAGACTAAGACCGGTCTTTTTTCGAAATTAGCCCGCGCCTTGGCGGGTCACTCCACCGTGGATGCGGAGGTGCTCGACGATCTGGAAGAGGTGCTCATCACCTCCGATGTGGGAGTGGAGACCACCGTAAAGATCATCCGCCGCATCGAAGAGCGCGTGGCGAAAGACAAATACATGAACACCTCGGAGTTGCAGGCGATTTTGCGTGACGAGATCATTCAACTGCTGGAGGAGTCACACGGCTCGCAGGAGACGTTCGGCATGGAGATTAAGAAGGATGAGCCCTATGTGGTGATGGTCGTCGGGGTCAACGGCGCAGGCAAGACCACCACCATCGGAAAACTGGCCGCACAACTCACCAAGGCGGGTTTGAAGGTCTACATCGGTGCTGCGGACACCTTCCGTGCCGCGGCCATCGAACAGTTAGGGGTGTGGGCCGAGCGGGCGGGTGCGACCATGATCCGTCAGGAGATGGGCTCCGATCCCGCCTCTGTGGCTTTCGACACGCTGACTTCGGCAAAGGCCAATGAGGCGGATGTCGTGCTGATTGATACGGCAGGACGGCTGCACAATAAAATCGGACTGATGAACGAGTTGACGAAAATCAGAAATGTCATGGCAAAGGTCGTCCCCGCGGCCCCACATGAAGTGATGCTTGTGCTGGATGGTTCTACCGGGCAAAATGCGTTCGAGCAAGCCAAGCAGTTCACCCAAGCTACGCAGGTCAATTCACTTACTATCACCAAATTGGATGGAACAGCAAAAGGTGGTGTTGTGATCGGTATTAGCGACCAGTTCCATATTCCCGTGCGTTACATCGGCATCGGCGAGGGCATCAACCAATTGCGCATCTTCGATCGCAAAGAGTTTGTGGAGGCTCTCTTCGGCCACAACGCGAAATAAGAAGTTGTTCTAAGAAGCTGTTTTAAATTTATTAATCTTGTTCTTTTCGGTTCTTTTCGCCCCAGTTTTCGTCCTATAAATCCTCATTTAGCTCGCTAAAATCGGATTTACAGCACAAAAATAGCTCTCAAAATTCTTA
>JAVXCD010000251.1:0-1343 GCA_036659655.1 Alistipes sp. | reverse complement strand
GATGCTAACCCCGTCCTCCGAGACATTGGCTGTCATTATCAAGTACCGCATCACGTCCGCCTTGCAGAGTTGATAGGGTCGTGACTGCGCTGTCTCTTGGGTAAATTCATCTAAACCACACAACCCGCGCTCGATAGCAATCGCCTCGAATGCAGGAGTTGGAACGGGATAATTTACGCTCGCACGTAGAGCCTCTAAAGTGGTCATAGCCTTACTTATTCATTGTGTCAAGGTCGAAGATCGTGAGTTTCTGAGGCGCACTGAGTTCGGGAATCCACTCTGCACCATACTCGGTGAAGCGACCCTCGTCGGTACGGATGTTCGAGATGTACATACCGCCCTCCGAACGCGTGTAGGTCTTGCCGGGGATCGGATCTGAAGCCTCGTAGGGTTCGTGCCAACGCATTTTGCCGATTTTATCCTGCTGCAAAAGCGTAATGCGGTTGTCCTTGAAACATTGCACGGCGGTGCCGTCATTCAGGGCGACCATATCCTCGACGATGCGGATAGCGGGCAGTCCAATACCGGTGAAGACCTGTGATGCCATTGCCTCGGTCATAAGACCTCCGGCCATAGCAAATTCGGCATTTCCCATAAGCATCTTGTAAGTGCTTGCAAACTCCGAAGAGCCGACGATGTTTTTGTTGAAGGTAGAGCGGCTCATCTCCATGATAGCGTAGCGACCTACCTTGGTCTTCAACTTCTCGATCTGGGCTTTGAGATAGGAGATGAACGTAGCCTTCTCGGATGCCGCGGGGGCAATTCGATTGACGGGTATCTCCATATCAAGCAGGACAACGCCTTCGGGATTGTCAGATAGGGTTACAGACGCTTTGCCGTCTGAGCGCAGATCACCGAGGACAATGTCCATTCGCTTGTGTGGAGCGAGCAGCACTTGGCGCATATCGTCAACAATGTAGTTGACAATATCGTTCATCGCCGCGAGTTGGTCGGCAGACTTCGAAGCGTTGAATTTGTCGATCAGAGATTTGAGCATATCCAAACGGTCGTTGTCCATTTGGTAGCGGTCACCCAAATAAGCAACCTCCCCATAGCCCGAGCCGAGCGAACGACGCTGGCGCAACGGTTTGTTGGAGTTCTTGTCTATCACCGAGCCGGCGGTAACACCTGTCACCGTGCCAAGATAGGTCTTGAAGACGCGCGACTTAGTCTCCTCAAAGTCGAGGTATCGTTTCCAGTAGATGGTGTCTAACCCCAAGGCTACTGCGCGGTCGATTACCGCTTTCGTAATGTTGGCATCGTTAAATAATGCCTCAATAGTTAATTGCATTTTTCCTGTTTTTTAGGGATTAAACAAACATGTACCGATCACCAAGGCTTGC
>JAVXCD010000250.1:0-1359 GCA_036659655.1 Alistipes sp. | reverse complement strand
GATAGAACAAAAACAGGAACAAAAATAGCTCTAAAATAACTTCGGTAACAAATTCAAACAGTTTCTAAATAACTTCGGTAACAAATTCAAACGGTTTCTTATAAAAAAATCTCTTCATGTCAAAAGCGAAGATCATCCTGCTCAACTGGAACGGAGTGGCGCACCTGCGTCAATTCCTGCCGAGTGTCGTAGCTGCTGCCCCTGCCGAGGTGGAGGTAGTTGTGGCAGACAACGGCTCCACGGATGACTCTGTGCAACTACTTGCCACACAGTTTCCAAGTGTCACGGTGCTGAAGTTAGACCGCAATTATGGCTTCGCCGAGGGGTACAACCGTGCGCTGTCTCAAATCGATGCAGATTACTACATCCTCTTGAATTCCGATGTAGAAACACCACAGGGATGGCTAACCCCCATCTTGGAGGTGTTGGAACAACATCCCGACGTGGCGGCTGTCGCACCGAAATTACACTCCTTCACCCACCGCGAGCAATTCGAATATGCAGGAGCGGCAGGTGGCTACCTCGATTACTTCGGCTACCCTTTCTGTCGCGGCCGCATTCTGCAATGTATGGAGACTGACCGCGGACAATACGACGACCGGCGTGAAGTGTTCTGGGTCAGCGGTGCCGCGTTCTGCTGCCGCGCGGACGTATTCCACGCGTTGGGCGGCTTTGATGCCGATTTTTTCGCTCACATGGAGGAGATTGACTTGTGCTGGCGGATGCAACTGGCAGGCTACCACGTGCAGATCGTTCCTCAAAGTGTGGTTTATCACGTAGGCGGTGGCACCCTGAGCAGCGACTCGCCAACCAAAGTGTTCTATAATCATCGCAACAACCTGGCTATGCTCTACAAGTGCTCCTCGACACGGCAACGAGTGGTAGTTGCCATCGTGCGTCCCCTGTTGGATGCACTGGCTGCTATCTCCTATTTGTTGCAGGGACATAGCGCCAATTTCAAAGCCGTAGGCCGTGCCTACTGTGATTTTTTTCGCTGGCACAAGCAGTTGGCTTCCAAGCGTCGCGCAATTCGCACCACACGCTGCGGCTCAGCCTCCGACAACCTCTACAAAGGATCCATCCTCTGGCGTTACCTCCTCGGACTCCGCAAATTCGGTCGGCTGATGTAACCCGGCACAAAAGCCAAGTCCTCCGATTTGGAACCAACCGGTAATTTTCTGTTAGTGAATATATTAACACTTGTCTCAAACCAACCGGCAATGTTCAGGCTCCTCAAACTTATCGAGAGGTCACAAAGGTGTAATATATCATCTCACATATTGGCTTAATGGTCAAAATGGTGCGTAAAAAACATCAACATTCGTTTAATAGTCAAAATGGTGCTTATATTTATCGTAT
>JAVXCD010000249.1:0-1484 GCA_036659655.1 Alistipes sp. | reverse complement strand
GTTTCCTGTTTGAGCAAACCCCTACACGATCCTCTTGTCTAATTTATTCTTCCCACCGGAATTTCATCTTGATCCCCTTTGGGTTGAAGTCGGATCGGTGATTAAGAAACAGTTTCTTACTTTTTGAAAAGAGTCTTTGTGAGCGAGAAATTCTCATACTCACTTTTAAGTGTGGAAATCAACTCTTTGACGCTCTGTATTTTCTCTGCACGCCATGCGTTCGATCCGCAGAAAGCGTAGCCGTTAGTCAACTTGCCTTTGAACGCGTTGTAGAGAGCCAGCATGATGCAGTAAGGACTGTGGGTCATGTCGCAGGTCTTGATGCAGTCGAAAGGACAGGTTTTCGGACGTTTCAATCCCTCCTTCACTCGGTCGAGAAACGAGTTATGGATGGCGCGTCCCGGCATGCCGACAGGGCTGAGAATGATCTCGATGTCCTGCTGTTTGGCATCTATATAACTCTGTTTGAAGGCCATGTTGGCATCACACTCGTCGGTGGTGACGAAACGGGTGCCCATCTGTACACCCTCCGCACCTAACTGCATGATGTTGTAGATGTCTTCGCCCGTATAGATGCCGCCGCCTGCGATGACGGGAATGTGGCAGTTGTGAGCCAGTTCAAAGAGGTGCACCTCATCCATGACGCCGGGAATAATCGACTCCAGTGAGTAGTGCTCGTCGGTGATCTGTTCGGCTTTGTAGCCCAGATGCCCTCCCGCCTTGGGGCCTTCGACCACGATGGCATCGGGAATGTAGTTGTACTCCGAGAACCACTTCTGACAGAGCAGCTTGGCAGCACGTGCCGACGAGACAATCGGTGCCAATTTGGTGGTGCTTCCTTTGGTGAGGAACGAGGGCAGATTGAGCGGAAGACCCGCACCTGAGAAGATGATGTCGGCTTTTTCGGCAATCGCCGTCTTGACCATATCCGCAAAATTTGACATGGCCACCATGACGTTCACCCCGATGATACCTTTGGAGGCTTCACGGGCTTTGCGCAGTTCTTCTTTGAGTCCCCAGATGCTGGCAATGTTGTAGTCTTTGGAATATTTATTGTAAATCACACCGAGCCCGGCGGATGAGATGACACCTATGCCGCCTTGGTTGGCTACTGCCGACGCAAGCCCCGCGAGGGATATTCCCACGCCCATGCCACCTTGCACAATGGGAATCGAGGCAAATAGGTTTCCGATTTGTAATGCTTTCATACGTAATATAGATTAACGAACTTTGGGGCAAAGGTAACGAAAATAAAGGCAGTTTGATCCAAAATTAGTTTGTTTGTGTAATTTAACTATTAAGAAGTTGTTTCAAATTTATTAATCCGGATCAAGCGGGATTTCTTGTTGCGGATCTCACGCTTGTCTCAAACAAGAAACGTTCACGATCCTCGAGCCTGTCGAGAGGTCGCAAAGACATAGTGTACGATCCTCGAGCCTGTCGAGAGGTCGCAAAGACAATCAGCATCGTGACCTTTGCGACCT
>JAVXCD010000248.1:0-1484 GCA_036659655.1 Alistipes sp. | reverse complement strand
AACAAGCTTGCTTGATTTGCCGAGAGACGACAGAATTTATGTAAATAACTTCGGTAACAAATTCAAACAGTTTCTAAGTTCTGTGCAAAATTTAGAAACAGTTTCTTACACGTAAAAAAGAAAATAGCTTATGAGAAAATTGATTTTTACACTCGCGCTCGTCGCAGTTACAATGGCCGCCATGGCCGGTGAAACACCTAAAAAACCAAGTTGTGCCGGATTTGTCTCTAACGGCTTTTGGGATAATTGGGAAATTTCAGTTGGAATGGGTGCCGGCACCATCCTCTCCAGCGGCAAAAATTACGGGGATTTTGGCAATCGGCTCGGCTTCGAAGGAAACTTTTCCATCACCAAATGGATCCATCCCGTTGCCGGTTTCCGCGTACAGTTACAGGGCGGCCGTTTCGCCAACTATGACCAACTGCAAGGTAAGGTCAAATGGCCTTATCTGTTTGTGCATACCGATTTCATGCTCAATCTCTCGAATTGGATCGGCGGCTACCGAGAGGATCGCGCCTACTATGCCGTGCCGTTCGTCGGTTTCGGATACATGGCCTCCTGCTTCTCAGATAGTTTCCACGCCAAGAATAACTCGTACACACGGCAAGAATTTGCGGCCACCTTTGGTTTGCTGAATAAATTCAGAATCTCGCCGTCGGTTGACTTCAACATCGAACTGAAGAGTTTCATCACCCATTCGCGCGTTGCTCCAACCACCATGAGCGGTGCCCGCCTCTACGCCTTCAGTGCCACCGCCGGATTCACCTACCGCTTCAACCGTCACGGCTGGAAACGTGCGGAAGTAGCAGCCTACTCGGCCGAGGATATTCGCGCCTTCCAGCAGTCTGTCGCTGCCGGGAATCAAGCATTAGCCGATGCAAAAGCCGCCAATGCAAAATTGGCACAGGAGTTGGCCGATGCAAAAGCCGCCATGGCGGCCCAGCCCAAAGTTACCAACACACCCCCCACAAACAAAGAGATCTACCTCTTAGGCACTTCGGTTGTCTTCTTCGACTGTGCCAAGACCACACTGACCGATCGCGAGAAAGTACGTCTCGACTTGGTTGCCGAGCAGATCAAAGCCGCTCCTAAGGGCAAGGTCTTCACCATCGACGGACACGCCGATTACCAGACAGGTACCACGAAGTCCAATGACCGTCTCGCTATGGGGCGTGCAAAAACAGTATACGACTACTTGGTGCAAGCCGGTGTAAACCCCGACCAGTTGAAATACGAGGGCATGGGCGATACCCACAATCCGTTTAAGATTCCGGAAACCAACCGTGCGGCTGTTATCCAGTAGCATCATCCACCTGATCATCAAATAGAAAGAGAAGCCTTAGGCTTCTCTTTCTATTTAAAACAGTTTCTTAACACCTTCGGTAATTCTTGTTGGTGGAAAATGCCCACACGATCCTCGAGCCTGTCGAGAGGTTGCAAAGGTTACAATGTACGCTCCTCGAGCTTGTCGAGAGGTCGCAAAG
>JAVXCD010000247.1:0-1522 GCA_036659655.1 Alistipes sp. | reverse complement strand
AAACTGTTTTAAATTTATTCATCTCGTTCTTTTCGTCCCCGTTTTTGCCCTGCAAATCCTCATTGAGCTCGCTAAAATCGGATTTACAGAACAAAAACAACGCTTAAATAACTTCGGTAACAAATTAAAACAGTTTCTAAGTTCCAAAAAAAGAATTTATGAGTATCTTTGTTTTACAAAAGTAACGTATGGAATTGATATTCAGACAAACAACTGCGGCCGATATGGATCGCATCATGGAAATTATAGGACAGGCGCAGGCACAGATGCGTGCACTGGGCAGTAAACAGTGGCAAAATGGCTATCCGGCACTCGCAAATATCGCCTCGGATGCGGAGCATGGTTATGGTTATGTGCTCTGTGACAGGCACCGGATCATTGCCTATGCGGCAGTAGTTTTCGATGGAGAGGCGGCTTATGCTTCGATCGACGGGGCGTGGCTGAGCGACCGTCCTTATGTGGTTGTGCATCGTCTGGCGGTGGCTAACGAGAGAAAGCAACAGGGCATTGCTGCCCAATTTCTGTGTCGTGTCGAAGGTTTGTGTGCCGCGCGGGGGGTAGGCAGTTTTCGCATTGATACGAATTTCGACAATCATTACATGTTACATCTATTGGAGCATCAGGGATTTGCATATTGTGGCGAAATCCGCTATAGTGACGATTTTCGGCAGGCTTTCGAAAAGTTACTGCCATAACTTGATCTTATATCTTCCTCTTTAGAAATTAGTTGGGTTTGTTAAAAGAATTTTGTTGATCTCTTTGTAAAAACATGAAACGATGAATCGAGTAGTATTTTTTGCACTCTTCCTGTTTGCAGGATGTGCTCAGCCGACGCAAGTTACCGTGACCGAAGTTACCTCAGGCGCGGAGATTGCTCTTTTACAGCCCGATACGACGGCGGGGCTGTCTGTGAATGAGGCGTTGAAAAACCGCAAATCGTGGCGCGAATATGCGCCTGAGGCCTTGTCTCTGGAGGAACTTTCGGGGGTGCTGTGGGCTGCGGCGGGTGTCAATCGCGCGGATGGACACCTCACGGCTCCCTCGGCGCTGGGGCTCTATCCGTTGCGGGTCTATGCCTTTTTGGCAGATGGCGTGTATCGTTACGATTCGGCGGCACACAAATTAGTGCGTGTGTTGGAGGGGGATCATCGGCGCGTGGCCGGTGCACAGGACTTTGTCTATTCCGCGCCGCTGAATCTGGTCTATGTAGCTGATCTTGATGCCTATAAAGGACGATCTATTCCTGCCGAGCATGTCCGTTATCTTTGTGGACAGGATGCGGCGGGCTATGCCGAAAATGTCAATCTCTATGCGGCGGGTCACCGAATGCGGTCTATTACGCGGGGCATGGGTTCGAAGGAGTTACTGCCGACGCTGGGACTGGATTCTGTGCGTTATTTCTTTGCACTGGCGCAGACGGTGGGAAAGTAAGGGATCAAGTGCAAAACCCGGTGGGACGAATAAATTAGACCCGAGGATCGTATAAGAAGCTGTTTTAAATTTATTAATCTTGTTCTTTTCG
>JAVXCD010000246.1:0-1691 GCA_036659655.1 Alistipes sp. | reverse complement strand
GTCGAGAGGTCGCAAGGTCAACGTGCTGATTGTCTTTGCGACCTCTCGACAGGCTCGAGGATCGTGAATTTCCAAGAGATCTTTGCGACCTCTCGACAGGCTTGAGGGGCGTGTGAGTATTTCTGTCAATAAGAAATCCCGCTTGATCCATATTTTTTTTGTAACTTCGCGGCAAATTAGTTTACTATGACACGTGTGGTGATTGGCCTTTCAGGCGGTGTAGATTCATCGGTGGCAGCATATCTTCTTAAGCAACAGGGATATGAGGTCATTGGACTCTTCATGGTTAATTGGCATGATACGACAGGTACCCTCGAAGGCGACTGCCCGTGGCACGACGATCGCACCTTTGCGGAGTTGGTTGCTAAGCGACTTGATATTGAGTTTCATGTGGTGGATCTCTCGGCGGAGTACCGCAAACGAGTGGTGGATTACATGTTTGCCGAGTACGAGAAAGGGCGTACACCCAATCCCGATGTGCTGTGTAACCGCGAAATTAAGTTTGACGCTTTTCTCAAAGAGGCACTCAAGTTGGGGGCGGACTATGTTGCTACGGGGCACTACTGCCGCAAAACGGAGGAGCAGGTTGAGGGTCGTGTGACTTATAAACTTCTTGCCGGTGCGGATAAAAATAAGGATCAGAGTTATTTTCTATGTCAACTCTCTCAAGATCAACTCTCCCGCGCGTTGTTTCCCGTTGGAGACCTGTTGAAACCGGAGGTGCGCCGCATTGCCGAAGAGCAGAAATTAGCCACTGCCAAGCGCAAAGACTCGCAGGGTATCTGCTTTGTGGGTAAGGTTGATCTGCCGGTTTTTCTGCAACAGCAATTAGTCTCGAAGGTGGGTAATGTCCACGAAATTCTTCCGTCGTGGTCGAAATATGACCGCCAAATAGCCGCTGATGACCTGCCGGCACTGGCCGAACCAATCCGCTATACGGTGCGGGATGGCAAAAAAATCGGTGAGCATAACGGCGCACACTTCTACACCATCGGTCAACGCAAGGGACTGGGTATCGGAGGCCGCAAAGAGTCGCTTTTTATTCTGGCCACCGACGTGACGGACAACGTGATTTATGTTGGTGAGGGTGATGCCCATCCGGGACTTTATCGCAAAGCCTTGTGCATTCTACCGCAGGAGATCCACTGGGTGAATCCTGCACGAACGATGCAAATAGGTGAACAACAACGCTTTCAGCTGCGGATTCGTTATCGTCAGCCCTTGCAGCAGGGCACGCTTTTCATCCGAGAGGAGGGCGCCTATTTGCTCTTCGACGAGCCGCAACGTGGCATCACCGCAGGGCAATTTGCCGCTTGGTACGATGGGGAAGAGTTGGTCGGCTCCGGTGTGATCAACGCATAACAACCCTGCTCATACCACTCGACGATCGCTGAGCGGACAGCCTATCTAAAACACTTCACGATCCTCGAGCCTGTCGAGAGGTCGCAAGGACACACAATATACACGATCCTCGAGCCTGTCGAGAGGTCGCAAAGGTACGGTGCTGATTAACCTTTGCGACCTCTCGACAAGCTCGAGGATCGTGCATGTTTTTGACCTGCCCTGTTTTGTTTTGCCCTGTTCTGCTCTTCCGACTTGGCAAAAAAGCGTCAAGAAATCGGAGGGCTAAAAATGCCCGGAAACGGAGACCTTTTGCTTGCAAAAGTGCGAAGCATCCGTTTTCAATGTTA
>JAVXCD010000245.1:0-1774 GCA_036659655.1 Alistipes sp. | reverse complement strand
TTTTTGACCAATAAGCCAAATAGCTCTAAAATAACTTCGGTAACAAATTCAAACAGCTTCTAAACCCGTCCACCAACAAGAAATACTGCTTGATCTTGTATTTGCATGGAGCATACATATAAATAGCGGACACGCCCCTTATAGGTGTGCCCGCTATTTTATGTATGGATGCAATTAGATGCCGAACTCTTGTTTGATACAGTCAACCGCGTCTAATTTCTCCCAGCCGAAATACTCGATTTCACGCTCAACCTCCTTGCCATGCTCCCAAATTTTCTCGGTGGCACTGTAAGGACGGTTTCCGAAGTGGCCATAGGATGCCGTAGCTTCGAAGATCGGGTTCTTCAATCCGAAACGCTTCACGATGGCTGCGGGGCGGAGATCGAAAAGTTTGCCGATATGCTCGGCAATTTCGCCCTCGCTCATCCGGAGGTGGTTGGTGCCGTAAGTCTCAACGTAAATTGAGAGCGGTTCGGCAATGCCGATAGCATAACTCAACTCCACAAGAATTTCGTCTGCGACACCTGCCGCCACCATATTTTTCGCGATGTGTCGTGCCGCATAGGCTGCCGAGCGATCCACCTTCGAAGAGTCCTTGCCCGAAAAGGCACCGCCACCATGTGCTCCGCGACCTCCGTAAGTGTCCACGATGATCTTGCGGCCGGTGAGCCCCGTATCTCCGTGAGGACCTCCGATCACAAATTTTCCCGTGGGGTTGACGTGTAGAATGTAGTTGTCTGTCAGCAGGTCGGCCAACTGATCGGCCGCGCGTTCCAGTCGAGCCTTCACCCGCGGAATAAGAATCGTGCGCACATCCTCCTTGATCTTCTCCTGCATCTTCACCTCGGCTTGTTTCTCCGTCAGCAGGTGATCTGCTTTGATGAATTCGTCGTGCTGTGTCGACACAACAATGGTATGCACATGTACCGGCTTGCGGTCGTCGGAGTACTCGATGGTCACCTGACTTTTCGCATCGGGACGCAGGTAGGTCATCACCTCGCCTTCTCGGCGAATCACGGCCAACTCTTTGAGGATAACGTGTGACAGGATGAGTGTTGCCGGCATGTACTCGCGGGTCTCGCCACAAGCATAACCGAACATGATACCTTGGTCTCCGGCGCCCTGATTCTCCGCCTGTTCGCGGCAAACACCTTGGTTGATGTCGGACGACTGCTCGTGAATGGCCGACAAAATGCCACACGAGTTGCCGTCGAACTGGTACTCGCTTTTGGTGTAGCCGATGCGATTAATCACGCGGCGTGCCACGCCTTGCACATCAACATAAGCCTCCGAACGCACCTCTCCCGCCACAACGACTAATCCTGTGGTGCAGAGTGTTTCGCATGCAACTTTTGAGTTGGCATCGTGACGCAGAAATTCGTCAAGAATAGCGTCTGAAATCTGATCTGAAACTTTATCGGGATGCCCTTCGGACACCGATTCCGATGTAAATAAAAACCCCATGTTATACAATTTTTAATGGTTAAACGTATAAAATGGGAAAAATTGGCTGTCTGGGAATAAAAATAATGCTGTTTTAGCGTTTTTTTTATTGTGGTTTGCAATCAGTCAAATCTTTCCACATTCATTCTGCATTGGCAGTCAACCGTCAGTCGGCTGCATTTGCGACAGCAAAGATAAGAACTATATTGGAGAATAGCAAATCCAAGGGTAAAAATCGATCCTCGAGTTTGTCGAGAGGTCGCAAGGACTCTTGAAAATTCACGATCCTCGAGCTTGTCGAGAGGTCGCAGACAGAATGCACGATCCTCGA
>JAVXCD010000244.1:0-1804 GCA_036659655.1 Alistipes sp. | reverse complement strand
CCGGGGCGAAAAGAGCCGAAAAGAACGAAATTAGTAAATTTAAAACAGCTTCTTTATTTCATTCCATAATTTTGTCCCACTTTGTTTTGTGCCGGTTTCCTTACAGAGCCTCTGCGATGCACCTCCATCAACGCAGAAATCATCGAGAAATAGCCCATAACAATTCTGATCAAGCGGAGTAATACAACTTCTTAATCGACGGCTGTGGCATAGTTTGTGGATTCTTTCAGCACATAAACCATAAAAAAATGCAACAACCATGAATCAGCACAAACACACGAAAGAAGATGCTTTGACCGATGTTTTCGGTTCAAAAGAGATGCGCAACCCCGCTCCGGCGGAGTTCATTCCTCAGCATAAGACATCCCCCGAAATCGCCTTTCAATTAGTCAAGGAGGAGACCTATCCGCAGACACAGCCACGATTGAATCTGGCTACGTTTGTGACCACCTATATGGATGAGTACGCCACGCGCCTAATGAATGAGGCCATCAACGTGAACTACATCGATGAGACAGAATACCCGCGCGTAGCGGTGATGTGCGGCCGCTGTGTGAATATCATCGCCAACATGTGGAACACACCCGAAAAGGGGGAGTGGAAGAGTGGAGCCTTAGGCATCGGCTCATCGGAGGCTTGCATGTTGGGCGGTGTGGCAGCATGGCTGCGTTGGCGGGCACGTCGCAAAGCACAGGGTAAACCTTTCGACAAACCGAATTTGGTGATGAGTGCCGGTTTTCAGGTGGTGTGGGAGAAGTTCTGTCAACTGTGGCAGATCGAGATGCGCACGGTGCCGCTGACACTCGAACATCCGACCCTCGATCCCCAAGAGACCCTTGCCATCTGCGACGAAAATACGATTTGCATCGTGCCAATTGCGGGCGTAACGTGGACGGGGTTGAACGACAACATCGAAGCCTTGGACAAGGAACTCGATGCGTACAACGTGCGGACGGGTTACGAAATTCCGATCCACGTCGATGCAGCCACCGGTGGCTTTATTCTGCCTTTTCTCAACCCCGATGAAAAGTGGGATTTCCGCCTGAAATGGGTATTCTCGATCTCCACCTCAGGGCATAAATTCGGTCTGGTATATCCCGGATTGGGCTGGGTGGTTTGGCGCGATAAGAAATATCTGCCTGCCGAAATGTCGTTTAGTGTCAACTATTTGGGCGCAAATATCACACAAGTGGGCTTAAACTTCTCGCGTCCCGCAGCACAGGTGCTGGGCCAGTATTATAACTTCATCCGATTGGGATTTGAGGGTTATCGCGAAGTGCAGCAAAATTCGATGGATGTGGCAACCTACTGCCACGAGCAAATCGGCAAGATGAAATGCTTTGAGAACTATGCCAAAGAAGTGGTTAATCCGCTGTTTATATGGTATATGAAGCCTGAATACGACAAAAAAGCAAAATGGACTCTCTTCGATTTGCAGGCCACCTTGCAGCAGAGTGGCTGGATGGTGCCGGCCTATACGATGCCCAAGAATATCGACAACATGATCGTTATGCGCATCGTGGCACGGCAGGGAATGTCGCGCGATATGGCCGATATGCTGATGGGCGATATTCGCAATGCCGTTGCGGAGTTTGAAAAATTGGAATATCCCACACAATCACGTCTGAAGTACGAGGCAAAACAGCACCAAAAAGGCAAGGTATTCACGCATTAACAGGCAAAACTGCAAGGAGAGTTTGGCTCCAATTCATCCCGATCCTCGAGCTTGTCGAGAGGTCGCAAAGGTAGCCAGTACAATTCCATTCGATCCTCGAGCCTGTCGAGAGGTCGCAAAGACAACCAG
>JAVXCD010000243.1:0-1882 GCA_036659655.1 Alistipes sp. | reverse complement strand
ATTGTGTTTCCAAAGTCTTTGCGACCTCTCGACAGGCTCGAGGATCGTGAACGTTTCCTGTTTGGGACAAGATCGATTCTTTCTGCAAAGGAAGAATCAAAGGGCATCCGAGGAAAAATTGGTTCCGATATTCCTATTATTTTGTATTTTATAGAAGCAAATTCGTGTGTGTCTATAATTTTTTTCGTATGTTTGCAATTACTATGCGATACTTGATCCTTATATGTTGGGCTCTTTGCACGATCGTTCCGGTCTCTGCGGAACGATACAGTGTTGAAAATGTGCCAAATGCGCAGGTCGCAGACCGCACGCGCTATGTTTCCAATCCCGATGGCATCCTTTCGCCGGCGGCCGTGACACAGATCGATTCGATCTGTGCACAGTTGCGCCAAAAAGCGATTGCTCAAGTGGCGGTGGTGGCGGTTACGGAAATCGACCAAGACGATGTTTTCTCCTTTGCCATCGACCTGTTTTCGAAATGGGGCGTGGGGCGTGCTGGAAACAATAACGGACTGGGAATCTTGCTGGTAGAGGATGTGCACGAGATCCGTTTTGTGACGGGTGGCGGGCTGGAAGGGGTGCTCCCCGATGCGATCTGCAAGCGCATTCAACTGAAATATATGTTGCCGCATTTTCGCGAGGATGATTACAGCGCGGGGATGGTGGCCGGTATGCAGGCGGTAGCGGGGATACTCAATGGCAGCGAACTTGATCTGGGTGAGACGGATGTATTTAATGGCGATTTGCCTTCGTGGGCGATTTTTTTGATCGTTCTCGGTTTCATCGTCGTGCCGCTGGGGGTGATCATGGGTGTCTACTACTACCAGAAAAGATGTCCTAAATGCCATTCAATCACGTTGGTGCAGCAGTCTCAAACTATCTTGCAGACCACTTCGACCTATCGGCTGGTGGAATACACCTATGTCTGTTCGAAATGCGGTGCCGTGGTAAAACGGCGTGCTAAGAATTTGCGCGATGACAACATCAGTGGTGGCGCAGGCGGTGGGATGATCATCGGTGGTGGACGTGGTTTCGGCGGTGGTGGTAGCATGGGCGGCGGATTTGGCGGCGGTAGTTTTGGTGGCGGCGGTGCCGGTTCGCGTTGGTAAAAAGAGAATAATTAACTGAAAAATAGAAAAAAGATGAAAAAACTTATTTGGATAGGAATAGCCGTTGTTGCGGTGCTGTTCTTCTACGTGACTTACAACGGATTTGTGACCAAAGAAGAGGGTGTAAAGACCGCTTGGTCGAATGTGGAGGCAGACTATCAACGTCGTGCCGACCTGATTCCCAACTTGGTGAATACGGTGAAGGGCTATGCCGCTCACGAGCAAACTACGCTCAACGAGGTGACTGAGGCACGCACGCGGGCTACGTCGATCAATTTGTCGGCGGAGAATATCACACCCGAAAAATTGGCTGAGTACCAGAAAGCACAGGCGCAGGTGGGTTCGGCATTGGGGCGACTGATTGCCATTTCGGAGAATTATCCCGACCTGAAAGCCAATCAGAATTTCCTCGAATTGCAGGCGCAGTTGGAAGGTACGGAGAATCGAATCACCGTCTCCCGCAAGCAGTTCAACGAGGCAGCGAACCTGTATAATGTGGCAATCCGTCGATTTCCGGCGAACTTAGTGGCCAAGATGTTTGGTTTCACCGAGAAAGCGCGTTTTGCTGCGACTGAGGGTGCTGAAGTAGCCCCTGAGGTGCAATTCTAAGGGAGTAAGAAGCTCGCTAAAATCGGATTTACAGGACAAAAACAGGGCTCAAGTTCTCATTCTTGTTGGTGGTGGTGGGGGCTTGACATAAACTGGAACCGTTCACGATCCTCGAGCCTGTCGAGAGGTCGCAAAGGACTTTGAATACACAATTCACGATCCTC
>JAVXCD010000242.1:0-1892 GCA_036659655.1 Alistipes sp. | reverse complement strand
GTCCGAGGATCGTGAATTGTGGTTTCAAAGTCTTTGCGACCTCTCGACAGGCTCGAGGATCGTATGGGGGTTTTCACCAACAAGGAATAGCGCTTGATCTTTTTGTTGCCAAGTCGGAAGGAGAGAGCAAAACCGGATGCTTCGCACAGCATGAACTGTGTTAAAACAGCAAATTTGCAGAGCGTAATTCTTGCAATAAAATGAAGTGTTCGGCTGATTTGCCAAAGATCAATTTTTATCAATCACAAACTCAATCTCCTTGAATAGGTAGTTCTTGGTTTGGCCGTCGGCATGTCGGAGGATCAACTCCCCGGAGGGCTTCACCCCCTGTATGACCGCTTGAGTAGGTGAGCCGTCGGGATAGCGAAATGGGCACATCATGCCCAGACGGTACATCTGTTCGCGGTAGTTGGTTTGCAGGATCTCTTTTCCGCCCTTTTCAAGTTGCTCATAGCGCATCATCAGAGCCTCGTAAACGCGGTTGAGCACCTCCTGTCGATTGTATTGACAACCTGTCAACAGGTTCATCGACACGGGGTTGGGCAGAGAAGAGTCGAAGGCTTCCTGATTAACGTTGATACCGATACCTACGATTGTCCGCGCGAGCTTCGCTCCCGAATAATTGTGCTCAATCAAGATGCCGACCAACTTGCGATCTCCTACATAAATATCGTTAGTCCACTTTATTTTTGCATCAATGTAGTAGGTGGTCAACGTGTCGGTGAGTGCCAATGCCACCGCCTCCGAAAGCAGAAACTGCTCTCCCACAGGCAGAAATGAAGGTTCGAGAACCACCGAAAAAAGCAGATTCTTGCCATCGTCGCTCGACCACGCATGACCGCGTTGTCCACGTCCCGCCGTCTGGCGTTCGGCCCAAATCACATCGCCGTGTCGATACTTCGCGCCGCGTGCATCGTCGTTGGTAGAGGTCGTCTCCTCTAAATAATACATCATAATATCGATCGTTTTAGACTTTTATACCGAGACCCCAAAGTCACGCAAGGCCTCGTTGAGTGATGTTTTCGTGTCGGTAGTCGCCTTGCGCTGTCCGATGATCAGCGCACAAGGCACACCATAGACTCCCGAAGGGAATTTACGGTCATACGTGCCGGGGATCACCACCGAACGCGCCGGCACATAACCTTTGTACTCTTTAGGCTCGGCACCCGTCACATCGATGATGTGGGTCGAGCCGGTGATAACCACGTTGGAGCCAAGCACCGACTCCCGGCAGATATGTGCCCCCTCCACCACAATCGCACGCGAGCCGAGAAAACAATTGTCTTCGATGATCACAGGAGCCGCCTGCACCGGTTCGAGCACCCCTCCGATGCCCACACCACCACTGAGGTGCACGTGTCGGCCGATCTGAGCGCACGACCCCACCGTTGCCCATGTGTCAACCATGGTGCCGGTGTCGACATAGGCGCCGATATTGACATACGACGGCATGAGGATCGCCCCCGGAGCGATGTACGCACCGTAGCGCGCCACAGCATGAGGCACTGCTCGCACGCCCAACTGCTCGTAGTCGTGCTTGAGATCCATCTTGTCGTACCACTCTAATTCGCCACTGCGCATGGTACGCATGGTCTGGATGGGAAAGTACATGATAATCGCCTTTTTGACCCACTCATTCACCTGCCACTCACTCCGTTCAAGGTCGATCGGCTCGGCGGTACGCAACTTACCCTTGTCCACCCATTCGATGACCTGCCGAATAGCCTCCTTCGTTTTCGGTTCGGCGAGCAACCCGCGGCTTTCCCACGCCTGCTCGACTATATTTTTCAGTTCGCTGTACATAACGCTGTTATTTTAACAAATTCTGCTGATTGAGTGATCAAAGTTAAGCAAAATCTTCCATTCAAATAGGTCCCGTTCCCAACTTTTTC
>JAVXCD010000241.1:1014-1944 GCA_036659655.1 Alistipes sp. | reverse complement strand
CGCAAAGACACGGTGCTGATTGCCTTTGCGACCTCTCGACAGGCTCGAGGATCGTACATTGTGTTTTCAAAGTCTGCGACCTCTCGACAGGCTCGAGGATCGTACATTGTGTTTTCAAAGTCTGCGACCTCTCGACAAGCTCGAGGATCGGGCATTGTGTTTCCAAAGTCTGCGACCTCTCGACAGGCTCGAGGATCGTGTGTGTATTTCCGCCCACAAGAACCCCCCCCTGATCCAAAATTACGAACAGGGCCTATAAAAAAAAGAGTTTGGCATATAGCCAAACTCCCTTTATATCATAGGTATTACCTACACCTATTTGATCCGCTCATAGTATTCACGGGTACGAGTGTCGACGCGGATCTTGTCGCCTGTGTTGATGAACAGCGGAACGCGCACCGTCGCACCGGTATTCATCGTTGCCGGCTTGAGTGAGTTTGTGGAGGCGGTATCGCCCTTGATGCCCGGCTCTGTGTAAACCACTTCCATATCCACAATAGGAGGAAGGTCGGCTGAGAGCACGCTCTCTTTTTCGGTGTGGAACATCACCTCGACCACTTGACCGTCGGCCATGAGATCGTAGTTTGTGATTAAATTCTTGTCGATATTGATCTCCTCGAAGGTCTCCGTGTGCATGAAATGCGCACCCAAATCGTCCTCATAAGTAAATTGATAGGGGCGACGCTCCACGCGCACCGGCTCAATCTTCATGCCCGATGCAAAGGTATTCTCCCACACACGACCGTTCTCTAAATTTTTCAGTTTGGTACGCACGAAAGCAGGGCCTTTGCCCGGTTTCACATGCTGAAAATCGATCACCTGATACGTTTTACCCTCCATTTCGATACACATACCGATCTTGATGTCTCCTGTTGTTGGCATATTATTATGTTATTTTATGTTATTTCGCGGCCACAAAGGTACAAAAAT
>JAVXCD010000241.1:0-1006 GCA_036659655.1 Alistipes sp. | reverse complement strand
TACCGATCTTGATGTCTCCTGTTGTTGGCATATTATTATGTTATTTTATGTTATTTCGCGGCCACAAAGGTACAAAAATAATATTTAATTTCCTATTTTCCCCATTCGTAATGCGGCGCAGAAATTCCTAACTGCATGATAATCCGTTCGACAATGGTCATACATAACGCCTCGATGCTCTGGGGCATCGCATAAAACGACGGAGCGGCGGGAAGAATGATCGCACCACACTCGGCAAGCGTGGTCAGGTTGCGCAGATGAATCAGCGAAAGTGGGGTCTCACGCACCACAAAGATCAGTTTGCGACGCTCCTTAAGCATCACATCGGCCGCCCGTTCGATCAACGTCTGCGACACACCCGAAGCCACCCGTCCGACCGTACCCACCGAGCAGGGCACGACAACCATCGCCGTGTAATCTGCTGAACCACTGGCCACAGGAGCAAACAGATCGGCATTGTCGTACACCGTAATCCGTGCGTCTACGGGCATCTCCACCTGCTCGAAAGCGGCGACCTTCCGTGCGGAATCGCTGTAAATAACGGCAATTTCCGTTATCTCAGGGCAGCAGAGTAGTTGCTGGAGTGTTAGGCGGGCATAGAGTGTTCCGCTGGCAGCGGTGATGGCAACAATAATTTTCATCTACTTCATTTTAAGATCGTCCAAAGATACGAAAAATCAAGAAACTGTTTGTATTTGACATAAACTGGAACTGTTCACGATCCTCGAGCTTGTCGAGAGGTCGCAAGGTCAACGTGCTGATTGTCTTTGCGACCTCTCGACAAGCTCGAGGATCGTGGGGATGTTTGCAGCGATTTTGGTGGAAGGGAAATGTAAATTATTATAGAGTGCCTTTAAGAAGCTGTTTTAAATTTATTAATCTTGTTCTTTTCGCCCCAGTTTCCGTCCTGTAAATCCTCATTTAGCTCGCTAAAATCGGATTTACAGGACAAAAACAGGAACAAAAACACCTATCAAAATTCTTAGGAACGAGCGCAAACAAGCTT
>JAVXCD010000240.1:0-1944 GCA_036659655.1 Alistipes sp. | reverse complement strand
GAGGGTTGACCCACCTTGCGGTGTGATAGTTCTTCTAACTATCGGGTTGTCCCATTCAGATATCTCCGGATCAAATCTCGTTTGCAAATCCCCGGAGCTTTTCGCAGCTTACCACGTCTTTCTTCGTCTCCAAGAGCCTAGGCATCCCCCATGCGCCCTTTATTACTTTCTTACTTATGTAACCCCTATTGTGGCTACATAACCTTATCTCATCTCCTTAATCGTGTCAATGAACAATGCAAATTTTCATTTGCTCGGAACAGCACCGCAGTTTCGCTCTGCTACACCTTGCGTGGTGCTGTTAAAACGTTTCTTTGAAGTTGAACAGCTAAAATATACCTTTTTATAAAAAGCTCCAGAAAGGAGGTGTTCCAGCCGCACCTTCCGGTACGGCTACCTTGTTACGACTTAGCCCCAGTCACCAGTTTTGCCCTAGGTCGCTCCTTGCGGTCACGAACTTCAGGCACCCCCAGCTTCCATGGCTTGACGGGCGGTGTGTACAAGGCCCGGGAACGTATTCACCGCGCCATGGCTGATGCGCGATTACTAGCGAATCCAACTTCATGGAGGCGAGTTTCAGCCTCCAATCCGAACTGAGATAGGCTTTCGAGATTCGCATCCCCTCGCGGGGTAGCTGCCCTCTGTACCTACCATTGTAACACGTGTGTGGCCCCGGACGTAAGGGCCGTGCTGATTTGACGTCATCCCCACCTTCCTCTCGGCTTGCACCGGCAGTCCCGTTAGAGTGCCCAGCTTAACCTGATGGCAACTAACAGTAGGGGTTGCGCTCGTTATGGGACTTAACCCTACACCTCACGGCACGAGCTGACGACAACCATGCAGCACCTAGTTTCCTGCCCCGAAGGGATAACCTGTTTCCAAGTTAGTCAGTAACTTTCAAGCCCGGGTAAGGTTCCTCGCGTATCATCGAATTAAACCACATGTTCCTCCGCTTGTGCGGGCCCCCGTCAATTCCTTTGAGTTTCATTCTTGCGAACGTACTCCCCAGGTGGATAACTTATCGCTTTCGCTTAGTCACCGACTGTGTATCGCCGACAACGAGTTATCATCGTTTACTGCGTGGACTACCAGGGTATCTAATCCTGTTTGCTCCCCACGCTTTCGTGCCTCAACGTCAGATATAGTTTGGTAAGCTGCCTTCGCAATCGGTGTTCTGTATGATCTCTAAGCATTTCACCGCTACACCATACATTCCGCCTACCGCAACTATTCTCTAGTCTAACAGTATTAGAGGCAGTTTCAGGGTTAAGCCCTAATATTTCACCTCTAACTTATTAAACCGCCTACGCACCCTTTAAACCCAATAAATCCGGATAACGCTTGGATCCTCCGTATTACCGCGGCTGCTGGCACGGAGTTAGCCGATCCTTATTCGTACGATACTTTCAATCACCTACACGTAGATGAATTTACCCTCGTATAAAAGCAGTTTACAACTCATAGAGCCGTCATCCTGCACGCGGCATGGCTGGTTCAGACTTGCGTCCATTGACCAATATTCCTCACTGCTGCCTCCCGTAGGAGTTTGGTCCGTGTCTCAGTACCAATGTGGGGGGTTAACCTCTCAGTCCCCCTATGTATCGTAGTCTTGGTGAGCCGTTACCTCACCAACAAACTAATACAACGCATGCCCATCTATAACCACCGGAGTTTTTAACCTCAAACGATGCCGTTCAAGATATTATGGGGAGTTAGTCCAAATTTCTCTGGGCTATCCCTCTGTAAAAGGTAGATTGCATACGCGTTACGCACCCGTGCGCCGGTCTCTATTTCCGAAGACATATACCCCTCGACTTGCATGTGTTAAGCCTGCCGCTAGCGTTCATCCTGAGCCAGGATCAAACTCTTCATCGTATATTTTAATATTTTACGATAATAGTCTAGCTTATTCAAATCTTTCGACTTTCTTACTCTCTTTTTTGT
>JAVXCD010000239.1:0-2008 GCA_036659655.1 Alistipes sp. | reverse complement strand
GGATCGTGAATAATGTGTGTTGTCTTTGCGACCTCTCGACAGGCTCGAGGATCGGGTGGGTATTTTCGCCAATAAGAATTACAGCTTGATTCCTTATTTGTCATATCGAGTGGCGCGAAGGTGACATTCGCAAAGACAGAATGCTTATTTTTTATGTATTTAGTCCAAATTCAGCACATATAAGTCCCCCTTATACATATATAAATATTATTGATTTGTATTATCTCGAAATTAGTATTATTTTTGTTTCAAGAAATCAACGATAGGCTTTGCCTATCCACTAAACAGAAAATGGTATGGAGAAAAAGACATTAACAGCCGACAACGGTCGACCGATTGCCGACAATCAAAACATTCAAACTGCGGGTGTCAGAGGCCCCGTCTCCCTGCAAGACCCTTGGTTCATGGAAAAACTGGCGCATTTTGACCGCGAAGTGATTCCCGAACGCCGTATGCACGCCAAAGGTTCGGGTGCTTTCGGTACTTTCACCGTCACGAACGACATCACGAAGTACACACGTGCCTCGATTTTTGCCGAAGTTGGCAAGAAAACCGAGTGCTTTGTGCGCTTCTCGACCGTGGCCGGTGAGCGCGGTGCGGCAGATGCCGAGCGCGACATTCGTGGTTTTGCCATGAAATTCTATACCGATGCCGGTAACTGGGATCTGGTGGGTAACAACACCCCCGTCTTCTTCCTGCGTGATCCGCTGAAATTCCCCGATTTGAACCATGCCGTTAAGCGTGATCCGAAGACCAATATGCGTAGTGCTAACAACAACTGGGATTTTTGGACGTTGTTGCCGGAAGCTCTGCATCAGGTGACTATCACAATGAGCCCTCGTGGCATTCCATTTTCTTACAGACACATGCACGGATTTGGAAGCCACACCTACAGTTTCTACGACAAGAACAATCAGCGTACATGGGTGAAATTTCACCTGCGCACGTTGCAGGGGATCAAGAACCTTTCGGATCAAGATGCTGCTGCTCTTGTGGCCGGTGACCGCGAATCACACCAACGCGACTTGTTCAACGCCATCGAGCACGGTGATTTTCCACGCTGGCAGATGCAGGTGCAACTCATGACGGAAGAACAGGCTAAAACCTACAAGATCAATCCGTTTGACCTGACAAAGGTGTGGTATCACAAGGATTTCCCGCTGATCGAGGTGGGTGTGATGGAGTTGAATCGCAATCCTGAGAATTATTTTGCCGATGTGGAGCAGGCGGCCTTCAACCCCATGAATATTGTCGAGGGTATCGGATTCTCGCCTGACAAGATGTTGCAGGGGCGTTTGTTCTCCTATGGAGACGCGCAACGCTACCGTCTGGGTGTCAACCACAACCTGATTCCTGTGAACAAACCCCGTTGTCCGTTCCATGCTTATCACCGCGACGGTCTGATGCGCACCGATGATAATTACGGAGCAGCAAAAGGATATGAGCCAAACAGTTATGGTGAGTGGAAGGATAATCCAGCACTTAAAGAGCCACCGCTGGAGGTCAATGGCGCGGTCTTCAACTACGATGAGCGGGAGTACGATAACGACTACTATTCGCAACCGGGAATGTTGTTCCGTCTGATGCCTGCTGCCGAGCAGCAACTGCTGTTTGAGAACACGGCACGCGCCATGGGTGATGCGGAACTTTTCATCAAGCAACGTCACGTCCGCAACTGTTATTACGCTGATCCGGCCTATGGAATGGGTGTGGCAAAGGCTCTGGGTATCTGCTATGAAGAGGCTCTCAAAGCTGAAGATCCTGCACATCCCTCGTGGGATAAGCGTTAAGAAACAGTTTCTAAAAGTTTTGGTTTCTACTGATGAGAGGTCGGGCAAATGCCCGGCCTCTTCTTGTTGGTGGCTGTATCGCTCTTCGATACGTGCGCTCGGTCTCTTTCAAAATAAGGATCAAGATGAAAAACAGGCTCAAACGGGATTTCTTGCCGATGAAAAAATCATACGATCCTCGAGCCTATCAAGAGGTCGCAAGGTCACCTGAAAGTACC
>JAVXCD010000238.1:0-2029 GCA_036659655.1 Alistipes sp. | reverse complement strand
CCATCCTCGAGCTTGTCGAGAGGTCGCAACGACAACCCCTCACGATCCTCGAGCTTGTCGAGAGGTCGCAAAGATACGGTGCAGATTACCTTGCGACCTCTCGACAGGCTCGAGGATCGTGCGGTGTTGTCTCTGCGACCTCTCGACAGGCTCGAGGATCGTATGATTTTTGCATCAGCAAGAAATCCCGTTTGATCCTGAAGTTATGTAAATAACTTCGGCAACAATTTCAAACAGTTTCTGAAAAGCATTGTCAAATTTTACCCCAATAAATATATTTCGAAATAAAATAAATAAAATTTTGAAATATAAAAAAATACCGCTACTTTTGTTTCGTTATGAAATATATGTCGATTTCGAAATTAAACAAAATTAAATGATAAAATAAATGAAACGAGATCTGCAAATTGAAAAAGCAGCCGAAAAGGGTAAATTATGGGATATGGCAGTTGTTGGAGGCGGTGCTACGGGGCTGGGTGTGGCGGTAGATGCCGCTGTACGCGGTTATAGCGTGATCTTGCTGGAGGGGGATGATTTTGCAAAATGCACCTCCAGTCGGAGCACCAAACTCGTACACGGTGGAGTCCGCTACCTGCAACACGGAGATGTGCAGTTGGTTTTGGAGGCGTTGCGCGAAAGAGGTCGAATGAAAGCAAATGCGCCTCATTTAGTGAAGGATCAGGCATTTGTGATTGCAAATTACAGTTGCTGGGATAATTTTCTCTATTTTTGCGGACTGACATGCTACGATCTGCTCTCTTTTGGTTTCGGATACGGGCGTTCCCGTTTCATATCCGCAAAAAAGGTGATGCAATATCTCCCGACTTCCGTTTCGAAAGGTCTGAAAGGCGGTGTTGTGTATCACGACGGACAGTTTGACGATGCCCGCATGGCGATCAATCTTGCGCAAACCTGTGTGGATAAGGGGGGAACCGTGCTGAACCATGCGCGTGTAACTGAGATTTTGCACGACTGCGAAGGCCGCACAAGCGGTGTGAAATTTACGGATGCACTTTCGGATAAGGAGTATCTGATTAATGCGAAATGTGTGGTGAATGCGACGGGAATATTTGTCGACGACATCATGAACATGGACTCTCCCTCGCATCGAAAGATGGTCACGCCCAGTCAGGGTGTGCATCTGGTGCTCGATAAAAAATTTTTGCAAAGCAACTATGCAATCATGGTTCCGAAAACTTCGGATGGGCGGGTGTTGTTTGCGGTGCCGTGGCACGACAAGGTTGTGGTTGGCACTACCGATATTGTCAGACCCGTGGCCGAGACGGATCCGAAGCCGCTGAAAGAGGAGATCGATTTTATTCTCGGTACCGCCGCTCTGTATATGAATCCTGCGCCCACCTACAAGGATATTCTCTCTGTATTTGCGGGTCAGCGTCCGCTGGCTGCACCCAAGAAAGAGGGGCGAAATACCAAGGAGATCTCGCGCGGACACAAAATTATTGTCTCGGACAGTCGTTTGATCACCATCACCGGAGGTAAATGGACCTCGTATCGGCTGATGGCGGAGGACACGGTGGATAAAGCGTCGGACTTGGGTCTGCTGGAGCAGCGGAAATGTAAAACGCAGAAATTTCATATTCATGGCTATCGCAAACATCCGAATCTTCGGGAGCACCTCTATGTATACGGAAGCGACGAGGCGGCGGTGCGGAAATTGATCTCTCAGCAGCCCGAATTAGGCGAAAAACTGTGTGAGAACTACGCGTATACGGCAGCAGAGGTTGTGTGGGCGGTGCGTAATGAAATGGCCTTGTGTTTGGAGGATGTTCTTGCGCGACGTGTGCGACTGCTTTTTGTCGATGCACGTGCAGCCATTGCGGCAGCACCCAAAGCTGCGGCAATTATGGCCAAAGAACTCGGCCGTGATCAGGCGTGGATAGACCTCGAAGTGCAAAGTTTTATTCAGTTAGCTAAAACCTATATCTTCGAACCGGCGGAGAGGTCGTAAAGACTTTGAAACCACAATGCCCGATCCTCGAACTTGTCGAGAGGTCGCAAAGACTGACGG
>JAVXCD010000237.1:0-2045 GCA_036659655.1 Alistipes sp. | reverse complement strand
GCAAACAAGCTTGCTTGATTTGCCGAGAGACGACAGAATTTATGTAAATAACTTCGGAAACAAATTCAAACAGCTTCTAAAAAGAAATAGAGACTATGCGTACCATATTATTGATGATGTGTGCCTTGTTGTGTCTTTCGGCTCAGGCGCGAAAACCCAAAGGTGCTCACCTGCAAATGGAGGTTACAGCCTGCGATTTTGGCGATGTGCCACGCAAGGGCGGAGATTTAGTGAAGGAATTTGTGTTCACCAACGACGGCACTACGCCATTGGTTATCACTCGTATTATCACCTCCTGTTCCTGTATAAAAGCTGATTTTTCGAAACGGCCACTGACTCCGGGAGCCTCCTCGTCGATCAAGATTACCTACGAACCACACAAACGCGAGGCGGGGACTTTCAACAAAGTCATTCAGGTCTACTCGAATACCGTGGAGAAGAGACACCTCATTACCTTAAAGGGGAACTCCATAGAAAGCAAACAATAAACCAATGATCTATTCCGGATGGGCACTTGCGACTTTGCGAGATGTCGACCGGTCGATGATTGAATGAGATAATAACTTACCTTACTTTTATGAGTTTACTATTTACCAACTGTACGATTCTGCCGATGACGGCAACAGGCAATGCCCCGAAAACATTTTCGGGTGCAGTCGGTGTCGTAGGCAATCGAATTGCACTTGTGACGGCGGATGCGTCGGCACTTGCGGCGTTCCGCGCGGCACACCCCGATCTACACGAAACAGATGCCACGGGAATGGTGCTGATGCCGGGACTGATCAACACCCATTGTCACGTAGCGATGACCCTTCAGCGCAGTTATGCCGATGACATCGCCTTGATGGAGTGGCTGAACGACTACATCTGGCCTTTTGAGGCGCAACAAACCCCCGATGACATTGTCTTGGGTGCGGAGTTGGGCATCGTCGAGATGCTCTTAGGCGGTGTGACCTCGTTTGTGGACATGTATTGGCACGAGGATCGAATCGTGGAACCGGTAAAAAAACTGGGTATCCGTGCCATGCTGGGCTGTAGTTACCTCGATAGCAATATGCCGGAATTTGAGCGGGCATTTCATGCGGCTCTGGTCAATGCCGAAGGTTGCAGCCGCATACAGATTGCAGCCGCACCCCATTCGGGATACACGTGTTCACCGGAGAATCTGCAACGAGGCATGACCTTGTGCCGCGAACACGGACTGCATTTCATCACTCACATTGCTGAAACGGACGACGAGGTGCGCATCATTCGCGAGAAATACGGCAAAACCCCCGTCGAGCATTTAGATGCACTGGGGGTGCTGACCGATCGGACGATCGGTGCCCATTGCATCCATGTCAACGACAGCGACTGCGCAATACTCAAGCAACGGGGGGTGGCGGTGTCACACAATCCGCAAAGTAACATGAAGATTTCGAGCGGAGTTGCGCCCATTGAGCAGATGCGAGCCGAGGGGCTGCTCTGCACGATTGGTACCGACGGAACCTGCTCCAACAACGATCTGGATATGTGGGAGGAGATGCGTACAGCATCGTTTCTGCAAAAGTCCGCGACGGGCGATCCCTGTGCCACACCGGCGTATGAGATGCTCAAAATGGTGACAATCAACGGTGCAAAAGCGATCGGTTGCGAAGGCGAATTGGGCGTTATCCGCGAAGGGGCATTGGCCGATCTGATTTTGGTCGACCTGCAAAAGCCTCACCTGCAACCCATTCACGATTTGGTATCGAATTTAGTCTATTGCGGCAAAGCCTCGGATGTGGATACGGTGGTGGTTGACGGTCGGTTGATTGTCGAGCATCGCACCATCAAAGGGCTGGATCTGAGCCGTCTGTACCGCGAGGTGGATAGGGCGGTGCAACGGATTGTGCACGCCACAAAATAATTTCAAGAAACTGTTTGAATTTGTTACCAGCGAATAGGTTTACATCTCAAACAGGAAACATTCACGATCCTCAAGCCTGTCGAGAGGTCGCAAAGGTAGAACAGGGCAAAAAATATGCACGATCCTCGAGCCTGTCGAGAGGTCGCAAAGGATACGG
>JAVXCD010000236.1:0-2049 GCA_036659655.1 Alistipes sp. | reverse complement strand
ACCCTTTGCGACCTCTCGACAGGTGCGAGGAGCAAAAGGTAGCATGACGAAGCCTACCGCCGACCTATTTCAGGGGGCTGTCCGGCTCTTTGGCCATGTGCCAGTAGAACATTTTATCAAGCAGGGCGGGAAAAAATTTCTTCACGAAATGCGTGGCACGACCGTTAAAATCCATCAAACAGAGACGTTTGCGTCGCAGAATGGCTTTTGCCACAATCTGCGCTACCTCCTCCGAGGACATCATCTTCGACTCGTCCCGCGGGGTCTCACCTTGATTCGATCCGTCGGCTGTGAGTGCCGAAAACCGCACATTCGAAGCGGTGAATCCGGGACAGACGATCATCACGTGAAGGCCTTTTTTGAGGTTTTCGATGCGGAGGGTCTCCAGAAATCCCGTCATGGCATATTTCGAGGCGGAGTAACCCGTGCGTCCCGGCAGGCCGTGCAGACCCGCTACCGATGAAATCCCGATCAGAGAGCCGTGTGCCTCCTGCAAGTAGGGCAAGGCATATTTTGCGCAGTTCACCGTGCCCCAGAAGTTTACATCCATCAGCCGGTGCAGCACCTCCAAGTCCACCTCGTCAAACAGCGCGCGCATGGAGATTCCCGCGTTGCAGATCAGTACGTCGATGCCGCCAAATTCTTTTATGGCGGTGTTGATCAACTCCTTGCAGTCGGACTCTTTGGTCACGTCGGTCGCGCAATAGGCTGCCTCGCCACCTGTTGAGCGGATGTTGCCGGCAACGAGTTGTAATTTTTGCAAACTGCGCGCACCCAGCACAACCCGTGCTCCCTGTGTTGCAAATTCGTGTGCCATTGCCTCACCGATACCTGAGGAGGCACCGGTTATGACCACGACTTTTCCTTTGAAATTCTGCATTATATCAATTTTTTATAGTTATTTCCAATCCGTCATAGGCCAAATGTACTCCTGTGGGCAATGTAGGTTCGGTTTGCGCGTAAAGCCCCATTTCGTGGGACATGTGTGTGAGGTAGGCTTCGCGAGGTTGCACGCGGGCGATGAGTGCCAGCGCTTGTGCAACGTTGAAGTGCGAATAGTGCTCTGTAAAGCGTAAAGCATTCACCACCAATACCTCTACTCCGTTTAATTTTGCTACTTCGGCATCGGAAATGCTCTTGAAATCGGTCAGATAGGCCAACTTCCCGATGCGGAAACCCATCACCTCGAAGTGCTCGGAGTGGTGTCCCGAAATGGGTGTTACAACGATCTCTTTGATGTGAAAGGGCTTTGACGGGTCTATTTTTATCAGGTTTATTTCGGGGGCACCTCTGTATTTATCCTCAGCAAAGGCGTAGTCGAAATCCTTGCGTACACACCGATAGGTTCGTTCCGGTGCGAAGATGTCGATCGAATGGATGGTGGGGTAGTCCACAAAGTTAAAGGCACGTACATCGTCCAACCCGCCGATGTGATCTTTGTGCTCGTGGGTGAGCAGGATGGCATCTATGTGGCGTACGCCGGCGCGAAGCATCTGGTAGCGGAAATCGGGTCCTGCATCAATCACAATCCGCACGTTGCCCGCTTCGACCATTGCGGAGGTGCGCAAATGGTGATCGTGCGGATCGGCTGATTGACACACGTTGCATCTGCAAGCTATCACAGGCACTCCTTGTGAAGTCCCCGTTCCCAAAAACGTAAGTTTCATTGCTCGAATATCTCTGATTTGAAGTAACTTGCTGTAAATGACCGATTCGTTCCGGTGTAAACGCCAAATCACACATAAATAGACTGCATGAGCGGGGTTTATAATTCTTTTACGGCTACAAAGTTAAAACAATATTTTGGATTTTAAATGCTTGTATTTGGGTATTTAAAACAGCTTCTAAACGAATAGAATTTAGGAACTCTATCCAACCCATGGAAGGGGTATTTTAGGAGGTCTAAAAAAACGATCCTCGAGCTTGTCGAGAGGTCGCAAAGACATGATGTACGATTCTCGAGCCTGTCGAGAGGTCGCAAAGACATGGTTGCAGATTGCCTTTGCGACCTCTCGACAGGCTCGAGGATCGTGAATTGTGGTTTCAAAG
>JAVXCD010000235.1:0-2068 GCA_036659655.1 Alistipes sp. | reverse complement strand
ACGATCCTCGAGCCTGTCGAGAGGTCGCAAAGGTAATCAGCACCGTGACCTTGCGACCTCTCGACAAGCTCGAGGATTGAGAAGCTATTTGAATTTGTTACCGAAGTTATTTTAGAGGTATTTTTGTTCCTGTTTTTTGGTGCTGTAAATCCGATTTTAGCGAACTAAATGAGGATTTATAGAACAAAAAACGGGGCGAAAAGAGCCGAAAAGAGGAGATTAATAAATTTAAAACAGTTTCTACATATGCGCTCAAACAACAGGTTTGCAACTAACTATACTTCAAAGAACAGTATAAAACTTTTTTTGAATCTGTTATTTTTCGCTGAAAAGTTTTTATCTTTGCCTCGGATAATTTACAATAAACCACTACTGTTCACTAAAAAAGCAGGCTGTTAAAAATTCAATAAATTTGGTTGCGCCTGAAAAACATTCCTAACAAATTAAATTTCAACCATTTCAAAGAACTATTCCATATTTTTAGTGGACACTAACGACAATAAACACTAAATAAGACATATATGAAGAATAATTCATCTCCCACAGGGGGGGGGTATGATGCTCCAACGGTAGAGATTTTATCGGTCAATATTGAAACAGGGTTTGCGGGTTCCACCGAAATGATGAAGCCGGACGAGGAACAAAATCCATTCTAATATCGACGACCATGAGAAAAATTCTACTGCTTTTGATGGTGAGCATTGCCGCTCTGACACTCGCCACAGGTTGCTCCGAAGGCGAGACAACCGACAATCCAATCTCAAAGCAAGGCACGCTACGCGCATCCACCGAGCAGCAGACACGCACAGCGCTCGACGGGGTGAACGTCGTATGGTCGACCGACAACAAAATCGCAGTTCTCAGTCTCAGCGACACACAGACAATCCTGCCGTACACCCTCTCATCGGGCGCAGGCACAACGGACGGCCAATTTACGGGCACTGCGTTCCCGGGCGAGCAAACACTCTACGCGTTCTATCCCTACGATGCGAGCATTCGCTATGCTGCGGACGCATTTAACTTTACGATCCCTGCCACACAGTCCTTTACGCAGGGTAGTTTTGCTAACAACGCACTGCCCATGGTCGGCAAAGGCCCGGCGAACAAGCTGTCGTTCAAGAACCTGATGGGTGTGGTGGTCTTCAAGGCCATTGACACACAGACCGAGACGAGCCGCACCGTGGAGAGTTTGACCGTGACCACCGCAGGCGAGAAGATCGCAGGTGCGGCAAGTGTTGCGATGAACTACACGGAGGCACCCGTGCTGGCGATGGCTCCCAACGGCACCACCTCAATCACCCTGACCGGAGTCAACAAGATCCTCTCCTTCACCCCCACCGAGTTCTACATAGCACTGCCCGCAGGGGAGTATGCCGCAGGCCTGACCTTCACGTTGAAGGATGCCCAAGGGGCAGAGATCTGGAGCAAGACAACGACCAAGGCGATGAGAGTCAACCGCTCGAAACTCGCCCCGCTGACGGCAACAGCATCGTCTCTCTTTTTCCCCGATGCGGAGTTCAGAAAGTATCTGGTTGAGCAAAAACAGTTTACTCTGACAGCGAACACAGCAGATATCGATGTGACCAATGCGGCCAATATCGAGAAGTTCGATACACTCACTAAGATCGATTGCAAAAAGAAGAGTATAGCCTCATTAAAGGGTATTGAACATTTTAAGGCACTGCAAACGCTCGATTGCTCCGGAAATCAATTGACGAGCCTCGATCTGAGCAAAAACACAGCACTGACATACATCTATTGCCAGAGCAATAAATTAACGACGCTCAGCGTAAGCAATAGCACAGCACTGACACACCTCTATTGCCATATGAATAAATTGGTGAGCCTCGATGTAAGCAAAACAAAGTTAACATTTCTCCAGTGCAATGCCAATCATTTGTCAACGCTCGTTATAAACAAAGAACTTGAAACCCTTGAGTGTAGCATCAATGAATTGAAGACACTCGACGTAAGCAAAAACGAGATGCTGATAGACCTTGGTTGTCACCATAATTATTTGCCGACGCTCGACGTAAGCTTAAACAGGAATCTGCGTTGGCTCATCTGC
>JAVXCD010000234.1:0-2115 GCA_036659655.1 Alistipes sp. | reverse complement strand
AAAAAAGCGTCCGGAGACAGGCAGAAAGAAAAAAGAGATCAATCGATCTCTTTTTTCTTTCTGCCTGTTTTCAGCGGACATTGCTTGTCGCAACCGGCACATGGATTATAATCCTTGTGTCGCACGGCACAGATCGCGCGCCACACGATCAGAATACCCACCGCAAAGCCCACGATGGCAACTGCTATCTCTTGCCAGCCCATATCAAAACCAGAGGATAACATGATAAACGGCGTATGCTATCACCCATGCCAGCACCGTATTGTAGACAATCGAGATCGAAGCCCACTTCCATCCTAATTCAGACGCAATGGCGGCGATGGTGGCGATGCAGGGGAAGTAAATCAACATAAAAACCAAAAAGGCAAAGGCTGATGCGGGGATAAAATCGCCGCTTTCCGTCAGTCGGGCCGAAAGAGTCGGACTATCGTCTATCGACAATTCATCACCCTCGGAGTACAACACGCCGATGGTGCTGACCACAATTTCCTTGGCTGCGACACCCGACAACAGAGCCACGCCGGCCTTCCAATTGAGTCCGATCGGCTCAAATACGGGTTCGCAGGTCTTCCCTATCTGACCCAAATAGGAGTTCTCGTAGTGCTCAGCGCGGTTTTCGTAGACCTTATCTTGCGGGTAGTAACTCAGAAACCAGATCACAATTGAAGCAACAAGGATCAGACCGCCCATTTTCCGCAAATATTGCGCGCATTTATCCCACATGTGCGACAGCGTTGTTTTCCATGTCGGGATGCGGTAGGGAGGCAACTCCATCACAAAAGGTGTTTCGTCGACCTTGAATAGAAATCGGCGCATGAGCCGTGCCGTCATCACAGCCAGCAGAATACCCATTACATAGAGACCAAAGAGTACCGCGCCCGCATAGGCTGAGAAGAAGGTACCGGCCAGTAAAATGTAGATCGGCAGGCGCGCACTGCACGACATAAAGGGGGTGATAAGCACCGTAATCACACGGCTGCTGCGGCTCTCAATCGTTCGTGAGGCCATGATGGCCGGGACGTTGCACCCGAAGCCCATGACCATGGGGATGAATGACTTGCCGTGAAGTCCGATGCGGTGCATGATCTTGTCCATGATGAAGGCGGCACGCGCCAGATAACCCGAATCCTCCATGAACGAGATGAACAGATAGAGAATCATGATGTTGGGCAGGAAGACAATCACGCTGCCCACGCCACCGATCACACCATCGACCAGCAAATCCTTGAACACCCCGTCGGGCATCCACGCATTGACCATGCCACCAATCCAACCCACCAGTCCGTTGATCCACTCCTGCGGATAGGCTCCCAGCCGAAAGGTGCAATAGAACATCAGCCACATCAGAAAAAAGAAGATCGGAAACCCCCACAGTTTATGTGTTACAAACGTGTCAATCAGGGTAGTAGCACTCGCCTCTTCTCGTTTGCCGGGGGTATAAGTTTCCTTGAGGGCTCCTGATATGAAGCCGTATTTGCGGTTAGTAAATGCGGTCTCAACATCCTCGCCCAACAACATTTCGATGCGTTTCACCTCTTCATTGCGTACCTCGACCCAACGCGGATAAGCGGCACAGGACTTCAACAACTCTTCGATGCGCTTGTCGCCCTCCAGCAACTTCATAGTAAAATAACGAGGTGGAAAATATTTGGGTAACTCATCGCGAAAAGGCTTCATCTCGCGATCCAACGTTTGTATGCTCTCCTCTATTACCGAGCCTTGGTTGATGTGGATGTGTCGCACCCGATCATCCTCGTTTTCGTAGACAGCAATAACTGTATCTAACAGTGTGTCAATGCCTTTATGGTGTCGTGCGACAATCGGGATCATGGGTACGCCCATCATTCGACCAAGCATATCGGCATCAAGTTCGGCACCGCTCGCCTGCAATTCATCGTACATATTCAGTGCCACCACCATGCGTGGATTGATGTCAATCAACTCGGTGGTGAGGTAGAGATTGCGCTCCAAATTGGAAGTTACCACAGCATTGATGATCACGTCCGGTGTATTATCTATCAAGTGCTGACGCACATAGATCTCTTCTGGTGAATAGGCCGACAGGGCGTAAGTGCCGGGCAGGTCGGTGATTTCGAAACGATAACCTTTGTAGGT
>JAVXCD010000233.1:0-2157 GCA_036659655.1 Alistipes sp. | reverse complement strand
TGTGGAATTGCACGCATTGTTTTTGCGACCTCTCGACAAGTTCGAGGATCGTGTTTGCAGATTGCCTTTGCGACCTCTCGACAGGCTCGAGGCGCGAAGGGTAATGAAAGAGCTTAATTGTTCCGACCCATTAAGCCGATCGCGAATTCGCGCATCTGCTCAATGCGGGCGGGTGCAACACTCAGCGTGTTGAGTATGGATAGCGCCCGTTCAAATTTGAGCGAGATTTGCTGCTCGGTAAGGCGCGGCACGTCGAACCGATCGTAGATGCTCTTTACGGCTGCTATTTTTTGTTCGTCGGAAAGTCGTTTGTCGGCATGCGTGGTGCGGAGTTGCTCGCGGGCAACATCGTCGGCACGGCTCATGGCTGTAATCATCAGGTAGGTTTTCTTTCCCTCCAAGATGTCGCCACCAATGGACTTGCCCAATCGCTCGTCACCATAGCTGTCCAGTAGATCGTCCTGCAACTGAAATGCCAGTCCCAATTCGATAGCGAAGCGATGCAGTTTGCGGCAATCCTCCTCCTCGGCACCACCAATGATGGCACCGATGGTGGTTGCTCCAGCCAATAAAACAGCCGTTTTTAACTCGATCATGTGCGTATAGTCCACCACCGACACCTTGGTTTTCTGCTCAAAATCCATGTCGTATTGCTGTCCCTCGCACACTTCGAGAGCCATGGAGTTGAAGGTGGTCAGAATTTGCGGCAGCAAGTGCGCGGGAACACCACTCAGCAGCCGGTAAGCACTGATCATCATGGCGTCTCCCGAAAGAATGGCGACACTCTCGCCCCATTTGGCATAGACCGAAGGTTTGCCGCGACGCACGGGGGCGTTGTCCATGATGTCGTCGTGGAGCAGGGTGAAGTTGTGAAAAACTTCGATGGCCGCCGCCGCCGGCATGGCCGCATCGGTACGATCGGAGAAGATCCCGCAAGCAAGCATCAGCAACATGGGGCGCAGTCGTTTTCCGCCACCCGCAAGCGAATACCCGATGGGGGCGTAGAGTCGCTCAGGCTCGGAGTTGATTTCCAATTGTGCCAGATAGTTTTCTATGGAGGAGAGTAATTGGTCGTTACTTTTCATATTAGCGTGTTTTTGTGTTGTCTGCGTTTGAATATGGTTCCAAAATTAGGAAAAAAGTTTGAAGTAGACGAATTTTATAATAACTTTGGCAGAAAGAATTCAACTTAAAACTATAAATAACCATGAAAAAACTCGCTATCGGTGTTGATATCGGCGGAATCAACACCGCATTCGGCTTGGTGGATGAAAACGGAGACCTTTATGCCGAATCGGTCATCTCAACAAAAAAATACGCTTTTTTCGCGGACTATCCGGCCTATGTGGCTGACTTGTGCGATGCGATGCACGCCTTAGCCAACAGTTTGTCGTTCGACTATGAACTGGTCGGTATCGGCATCGGAGCACCCAATGCCAACTATCATCGGGGCACGATCGAAACTCCGGCTAATCTGTGGAAGTTCGATTCTAAAGAGAAAAATCCCGACGAGAGCCGCCGTATTTTCCCCTTGGTGGAGGACATTTCCAACTGTTTCAAAGGGGTGAAAGTGCTGATGACCAACGATGCAAATGCCGCTACAATCGGCGAGATGATCTATGGAAATGCCAAGGGAATGCGGGATTTTGTGATGATCACACTCGGCACGGGCTTGGGATCCGGCTTTGTTGCCAACGGGGAGATGATTTATGGTAACGATGGTTTCGCAGGCGAATTTGGCCATGTGATTGTTGAGCGTGGCGGCCGCGAGTGCGGGTGCGGGCGTTTCGGTTGTCTGGAGGCCTACGTTTCGGCGACCGGCATCAAACGCACGGCGTTTGATCTGATGGCTAAATTGAATACTCCGAGTAAGTTACGCGGTATTGCCTTCGATGATTTCGATGCTTCGATGATCTCAGCCGCCGCGGCACAGGGAGACCCGATCGCCAAGGAGGCATTCCGCTATACGGGCGAGATGCTCGGACGGGCGTTGGCCGACATGGTGACCATCACCTCTCCTGAGGCGATCTTCCTTTTCGGAGGGCTCTCGAAAGCGGGCAAGCTGATTTTCGAACCGACACAGTGGTACATGGAGGAAAATATGCTTTCTGTTTTCAAAAATAAGGTTAAAATTCTGCCCAGTGGCATTCAAGGCAA
>JAVXCD010000232.1:0-2187 GCA_036659655.1 Alistipes sp. | reverse complement strand
GGATCGTGAATTTTCAAACGACCTTTGCGACCTCTCGACAGGCTCGAGGATCGTGTGTTGTTCCGAATGCCGTGAAAGAGTTATTTTCGGAGGTCGATGCGATCGACAATCACCGCCACCGCGCCGTCGCCCGTGACATTGGTTGCCGTACCGAAACTGTCCATGGCAATGTAGGTGGCAATCATCAGCCCGATCAGCGTTTCGTTGAATCCGAGCATGGACTCCAGCAATCCGATGGCAGCCATGATCGCTCCGCCCGGCACGCCGGGGGCGGCAATCATCGTGATGGCAAGCAGGAAAATAAAGCCCGCAAAGGTGGCCATTGGAATTTCGTGCCCCGAAATCATGGACACCGCCAATGCACAGGCTGTAATTTTCATCATCGAGCCCGACAGATGGATGGTGGCACAGAGCGGAATCACAAACCCCGCCAATTCGGGACGCACGCCGAGTTTGATGGTCTGCGCCAGGGTCACAGGAATCGTGGCGGCCGAAGATTGTGTGCCCAAGGCCGTCACGTAGGCCGTAAGCATTGTGCGCAACATCTTGAACGGATTTTTGCGTGCGACAAGTCCTGCCACGGAAAACTGGATGAGCAACAAGATCACAGTCATAACGAAAATCACAACTATCAACTTGACAAAAATCCCCAACACCCCGGCCACCTGCCCCGACTGTGTCATCGAGAGGAAAATACCGAAGATATAAAACGGCAGCAACGGAATGATGATGCTTGCAATGACCCGCTCAATGATCCCCTTGAAATCGTCCATCAGGCCTTTGAGGTGCACGCTATGGATGGAGGCCATGCCCAAGCCCAGTACGAAAGCCAGAATCAGCGCACTCATAACCCCCATGACAGGTGGCATGTCGATGCCAAAATAGGGGGTAAGCGTAGTTGCCGTATCACCCATGTCAACCATTTGTGCATTCTCCAACAGCGAGGGTAACACCATGCGACAGGTAAAGTAGGTGCCGAAACCCGAAAACAGCGTAAAGATATAGGCCAGCACGGCAGTGATGGCCAGCAGCCGTCCCGCATTGTGCCCCAGATCGGCGATGCCCGGAGCAACCAGCCCCAAGATTAATAGCGGGATGATAAACGAGAGGAATCCACCGAAGATGGCGTTGAATGTCAGCGACAAACGGGTAACCCAATCGGGCAGGAAAAACCCGCAGGCAATGCCCAATGCAATAGCCAACAATACGCGTGGCAACAATCCGAATTTCAAGGTCATAGCATGATTTCTTTTTTCAAAGTTACAAAAATATTGCAATCGGCACGCCAATTCTCACAATTATTACATACATTTGTTAGAAACTATTGCTACTATGACTGCACTCTACGATGATATTATCTTCGGCCCCATTCATTCCCGCCGTTTGGGGCTTTCGCTGGGAGTTAACCTACTTCCGGTGGAGTCGAAACTTTGTAGTTTTGACTGCATCTACTGCGAATGCGGATGGAACGCAGAACATCGGGGCAGGAGACATTTCAATGATCGGGCGGATGTGCGTCGTCTGCTGGAACAGACGCTACTACGCATGGTTGCCGATGGCACACCTCCCGACGTGATCACCTTTGCCGGCAACGGAGAACCCACCTTGCATCCTGAATTCGAGGCAATTATCGACGACACCCTTGCCCTACGCAATAAAATTGTTCCCACGGCTCGGGTTTCGGTGTTGAGCAATGCCACACAACTCGGTCGCGAAGAGGTGCGACGTGCATTGGATAAGGTCGATAACAGCATTCTCAAACTGGACTCTGCATTTGACGAAACGGTACGGCTAATCAACAATCCATCAGGGAACTATACTGTTGCCGAGGTGGTGCGTAATATGAAATATTTCAACGGGCAGATGATTGTGCAGACGATGTTTCTGCGTGGCGAATGCAACGGACAGCACATCGACAACACCACCGAACAGGAGGTAGCGGCATGGCTCAACCTGATTGCCGAGATCCGACCGCTTCAGGTCATGATCTACTCACTCGACCGCGATACGCCCTGCGATACGCTGGAGAAGGTCGGAATAGCGGAGTTGCGCAAGATTGCCCTCCGTGTAGAGGCTCTTGGCATCGCGTGTCTTGTGGCGTAGATCTGTCTAAGAAACTGTTTGAATTTGTTACCGAAGTTATTTACATAAATTCTGTCGTCTCTCGGCAAATCAAGCAAGCTTGTT
>JAVXCD010000231.1:907-2220 GCA_036659655.1 Alistipes sp. | reverse complement strand
GTACTTTGCGACCTCTCGACAAGCTCGAGGATCGGGAACTGTGTACCTTTGCGACCTCTCGACAAGCTCGAGGATCGAATTTTTTGCCCGTGGAATGTTCTTTGATTCTTTCTCCAAAGAAAAAATAGAGAGTGAAATCATTTTCTTTATGACAGAGACACCGACTATTCGTAATTTTCCTTGTCGTCTCGTTCGTGGATCAGGCTCATTTCGCAACGGGTGCAGTCGAACGATAATCGGTAGCGGGAGAATCCGCGTTCCAAGTAGAGTTCACCCTGCAAGGTCGGGTTTTCAAGCAGGCATTCGCCGATCTCGCGTCGCAGGCAGTAGGCCGACTGCATGACCCGATGACCCACGGTGGAGGCAGATAAGTCGAGTCCGCGTGCAATCGTCTGCACCTCGTGATCCTTATAGAATGCTTCGGAGAGTCGGTTGGTCACATTCTCTTCGGCCGTGATCTGTGTCATAGGGTAGTGTGCCGCCGGGTCTTCGGCAAGGATTTTGTGCGTCATTGGTCGAGCCAAACGAGCCCTGCGCAATTGTTCCAGTCCCTCGCGGCGCAACTCCCCTAATAGGGAGATAGGTACAAACCATGCAGTCCCCACTGTTTTGACCGTGCGCACGGCAAATAGAGTGTCCCCACTCTTGGCCAGTTGAGTGCGGAGGGTCTCGGCCATTTTTTCGGGATTCTTGGCCTGCTCGAAATCCCCACTCCTTGATACCTCGGCCATTACACCTTCGCAATCTGTATAACGCACACAAATGCCTTCGTTTGTCACCTTGGTGGTGGCTGTCACCGCGATGGTTCTGCGGGTGCGGCTGTGCTCCAACATCTGACGAAATAGGTGGTCGTAGTTGCGATAAATCTCCGTGCCGAACTCGATGCCGTCCATCTTGTTGGGCACGATGCGTCGTCCCTCCACCCGGTTTACGTTTGTGCCGAGAGCCCCGAAACAGATGCCGTCACCTGCTGTGAGGGGATGATCGCGATCAAGAAGGAAACTTTGTGCATCGGTCTTCACCACGCGCCCGATCCGCTCACCTACCGATTTTGGGGTGTCAAATGAGGCTACACCTGCGTGCTTTCCGGAAAAGAAATATTCGGATTCGCCCCGTGTGAAACTCTTCGCAGGGTCGGGCGTGAAGTCGGTCACGCTCTCGCCGACCGATGAGCGGACAAAGCCCTCGCGCGAAGCAATTGCCCGATCCACCTCTTGGCGATAGTAACTTACTATATTTTTGATGTACCCCTCGTCTTTCAGCCGTCCCTCGATCTTGAGTGAGGTGACCCCAGCATCCAGCAGTTCACCAAC
>JAVXCD010000231.1:0-898 GCA_036659655.1 Alistipes sp. | reverse complement strand
ATTTTTGATGTACCCCTCGTCTTTCAGCCGTCCCTCGATCTTGAGTGAGGTGACCCCAGCATCCAGCAGTTCACCAATGCGTTCCGAGAGATTCAAATCCTGCACCGACAGTAGGTGGCGGCTTTTAATAAACACTCTCCGATCCGCATCTGTCAGGTCGTAGGTCAGTCGGCACGGCTGGCTGCAAGCACCGCGGTTTCCGCTGCGGTTACTTATCGAGCGCGATAGGAAGCAACGCCCGCTATATCCCACACAGATTGCTCCATGTACAAAGCATTCTACTTCGGCTTGTGTCGTGGCGCAGATGGCACGGATCTCGTCGAGAGAGAGAGCCCGTTCCAGAATAACCCGCGAGAATCCGCATTGCTCCAGAAACTGCACCTGTTCGGGGGTGCGATTGCTCATCTGGGTTGAGGCATGCAACTCCACAGGCAGATCCATCCGTCGCAGAGCCATATCCTGCACAATCAGTGCATCCACACCCGCAGCAATCAACTCCCGTGCCTGCTGCTCTGCGGCGGCCAGTTCCTCGTCGAAGAGCAGTGTGTTGAGCGTGACATAGACGCGCGCACCGTACTGGTGGGCATATTCCACCACCTGCGCAATTTCGTCTGTTGCATTGCCCGCAGCACTGCGTGCTCCGAACTTCGCGCCACCGATATACACGGCATCGGCACCGTAGTCCACAGCGGCGATTGCCGAAGCTAAGTCTTTCGCCGGAGCGAGTAGTTCAATCTGTTTCATGCGTTCAATTTTCACAAAAATAGACATAATTAGCTTGCCCTTTGTTGAAAATGGTCTAATAAACTGTTTTAAATTTATTAGAAGCTGTTTTAATTTAATTCAAAAATAATGTTATATGAGCTAATAATTTGTTAAAAATCAGCAGGTTAATTGA
>JAVXCD010000230.1:0-2253 GCA_036659655.1 Alistipes sp. | reverse complement strand
TAAAATCGGATTTACAGAACAAAAACAGGAACAAAAATAGCTCTAAAATAACTTCGGTAACAAATTCAAACAGTTTCGAAACAAACAATTGTCTATTTCATATTTAACTTCAGAATGTCGTCGATACCCAGATTTTTGTAAATCGACTCCAACTCCTCGCCTCGATCGGAAATAACCAGCAATTTATCCCCCACACGCAGTTCACTCTTTCCCTGTGGCACGAAATATTCCCCTTCGCGGCAGACCATCATCACCAACGTATTTTCGGGCAGCGTAATACGATTCAACGCCGAACCGCCCTGAAGCATTGTTCCATTGACTTCGATTTCGACCAACTCGGATTTCATGCTGTCGTGCATATTCGTACCAAACGAAGACTCACGTTCCTCAAATGAAAGTCCCAATAAATTCGCAAAACTACTCACCGTCGTTCCCTGCACCAGCAACGAAATGATGGTCACCAAGAATGCAATATTGAAAAGCAACGTCGCATTCTCCACCTCTGCCAGCAGCGGATAGGTGGCGAAAATAATCGGCACAGCACCTCGCAGCCCCACCCATGCAATATAGATACGGGCTTTGGACGAGAATTTACCAAAAGGAATCAGACACAGCAGCACCGCCGCGGGACGAGCCACAAGGATCAGGAACCCGCCGACCAGACCACCAAGCAGCAACACTTCGGGTTGCAGGAGTTCCTCCAGATTTACAAACAGGCCCAACACCAAGAACAGTGCAATCTGCAACAGCCACGTAAAGCCGTCGAAGAAGATTGTCAACTCGTGTTTTTGCGTCAATTTATAGTTGCCGATCACCAGCCCCGTGATATAAACAGCCAAATAGCCGTTGCCATGCAGCAGGTGCGAAAAAGAGAACGAGAAGAAGACAAATGCCAGTAGCAGCACCGAATAGAGCGAATGGTTGCTGAGGTTAATCCGGTTGATCGTCCACACGCCAAAGCGGCCAATGAGATACCCGAACAGCGAACCGACGGCCATCTCAACAACGAAAACGAAAATGCTACTCACCACCGTCACATCGCCGGCACTACTGGTCAGCACCCCCACCAAAAGGATGGTGAGGATATAGGCCATCGGATCGTTGCTCCCGCTCTCAAATTCCAGCAGCGGGCGGAGATTCTCTTTTAATCCGCATTTTTTACTGCGCAGGATGGAGAATACCGAGGCTGAATCGGTGGAAGACATTGTTGCCGCCAGCAGCAAGGCCAACAAGAACGGCATTTCAATTCCGAACCACGGGGCGACGAAATAGACAAAGCCGGCGATGATCAGTGCCGTCAAGACCACCCCCAACGTGGCGAGCACCAGACCGGGCATGAGAATCGGACGTATCTCCGCAAATTTCGTATCCATACCTCCGGTGAAAAGGATGATGCAGAGAGCCACCATACCCACAAATTGTGTCATCCCAACCGAGTGGAACGAGATGAGGTCGATGCCGAAAAAGATACCCGTGCCCAAGAAAAACAACAGCGAGGGAGCACCGAACCGATAAGCGACTTTGCCGGCCAAGACCGCTACAAAGAGCAGTACGGCAACTAAGAGTATAAAATTTTCACCGGTAATATCTATCATGTCTTCAACTAATTATGTAATGCGAAAACAGATAGTATCTCGCATTACCTACTTACAATTTTCAAATTCGAGAGCGGTCTATATTCCAGTTCCACATATTCGAATGCCTGCATCGCCGCAAACGATGTGTCGGGCGTACGATACATGGCCACCGCCACTGCCGGCACACGCGAATGCGGCATGGCAAGCAACTTATCCACCTCGCCGTTGTCGACACATTGCACCACATCTCGCCACATACTGCGATCGAAATAAAGTTCTTCATACGTCAAAAACTTCTTCGTTCCGTGATGAAACGGGATTCCGTCTGCACCGCATAGGCGGGTTAACGAGACCAGCAACCCAATCACAATCAACGTACCACCAACAAACACAATAGCCGATTGCAGGTTATTAGAGATCGGCCCGATCATGTTATTAAGAACAATCAATGCCACGCCCACGAGTACCGTGCAGCCGGCTATAACAATGGATTTACGGCGTTTCACAACAACCTCACCCGGCAAGGCATACAACGCCTCGCAAATCAAATTTTTATTCATAATTTAGTTTTATTATTAAGAAGCTGTTTGAATTTGTTCCCGAAGTTATTTTAGCGCTATTTTTGTTCCTGTTTTTGTCCTGTAAATCCGATTTTAGCGAGCTAAATGAGGATTTA
>JAVXCD010000229.1:0-2255 GCA_036659655.1 Alistipes sp. | reverse complement strand
CGACCTCTCGACAAGCTCGAGGATCGTACATTGTGTTTCCAAAGTCTTTGCGACCTCTCGACAAGCTCGAGGATCGTGGATTGTGTACCCTTGCGACCTCTCGACAAGCTCGAGGAGCGTGGATGATCCCCTATTTCCTTTTATAAAAAACTTTTCAAGGCTATTTTCCGGAATTCAAACAGCTTCTTATTCGTGCGAGCCATTTTACAAGTCCTTTAATGTTTATCGGTTTCGCTTTTGCAAAATATAAATGATAGTATGATCAGCCATGCCATATATAACAGCACCTCAACACTACTCATCTCCTTTTTCTTCTTGCGCGTCTCCATCTTTTGGCTAAGTGCAGGTCTCCGATCTTTACGTATTTTATTTTCCCAGTACCTTTGCGACCTCTCGTTGAGCGAATTCAGTTGTTAGTCTTCGATGAAATCGACATTTACCTGACGCTGGAATACCTCGTTCAGCGAGATTGATGTTTCGGTGGTTGCAACGCTCGGAATGCGTAGGATGCTGTTGAATATTGTACGCATAAGATGTTCATTATCTAAGCAATAGAGTTTAATCAAAATGTTGTAAGATCCTGTGATGAAGTGGCCTTCGACAATTTCGGGAACCTCTTTCAGTTGTTCGATGGTTTGAGTGAGCTGTTGGGGATCTTTCAAACGGATGCTGATATGCGCGCACACATCGAATCCCAGCATTTTGGGATCGACGAGCAGGCGACTACCTAAAATTACGCCCGATTCGTCGAGTTTGCGGATGCGTTGATGGATCGCAGCTCCGGAAATACCGCATTCACGAGCGATCTCCAAGAACGGCATACGGGCATTTTTAATCAAGTATTTCAGAATCTTGCGATCAATCGCATCCAACGCGGTTTTAACCATTTTTATCTTTATTTAATAACATTCAACTCCTTACCGATCTTCACAAAGGCGGCCATACAGCGATTCAGTTGCTCGGTGGTGTGTCCGGCCGAGACCTGCACACGAATGCGTGCCTGTCCTTTCGGCACAACAGGATAGTAAAATCCGGTGACAAACACACCCTCTTCTTGCAATTTTGTCGCAAAATCCTGTGACAATTTCGCATCGTAGAGCATCACAGCACAAATGGCAGACTGTGTGGGTTTTATGTCGAATCCGGCAGCCATCATTCCCTTGCTGAAGTGCTCCACATTAGCCACCAAACGATCGTGTAGCGCATCGCTCTCGGCCAACATTTTGAACATCTCGATGCTTGCTCCCACTACTGCGGGCGGAACCGAGTTAGAGAACAGGTAGGGGCGTGAACGCTGACGCAGCATTTCGATAATCTCCTTGCGACCCGTGGTGAATCCACCCACAGCACCTCCAAAAGCCTTGCCAAGGGTGCCGGTGAGGATGTCTACCGCACCACGCAGGTTATAAAGTTCGGTGATGCCACGGCCTGTTTTGCCCAACACACCGGCCGAATGACACTCGTCGACCATCACCAAAGCGTGGTATTTCTCGGCCAGCACGCAGATTTTATCCAGAGGAGCAGCATTGCCGTCCATGGAGAATACTCCGTCGGTGCAGATAATACGGAAGCGTTGTGCCTGCGCTTTTTTTAGGCAATCTTCCAATTCGTCCATGTCGGCATTGGCATAGCGATAACGCACCGCCTTGCACAAACGCACGCCGTCGATGATAGAGGCATGGTTCAAGGCATCCGAGATGATTGCATCCTGCTCGTTGAACAACGGTTCGAACACACCGCCGTTAGCATCGAAGCAAGCTGCATAAAGGATGGTGTCCTCTGTGCCAAAATAGTCGGAAATAGCCTTCTCCAATGTTTTGTGGATGTCTTGACACCCGCAGATAAATCGTACCGACGACATGCCGTAACCGCGCTCATCCATCGCACGTTTTGCCGCCTCGATCAGGCGGGGATTATCCGATAATCCGAGGTAGTTGTTAGCGCAGAAGTTGAGCACTTTGTGCCCTGCCACTTCGATTTCGGCACGCTGAGCAGAACAGATGATCCGTTCGTTTTTATAGAGTCCTGCTGCCTTAATGTCAGTCAGTTCCTGTTGCAGGTACTCTTTCATTTTTCCGTACATATAGTTAAGTTTTATATGAAATACAGCTGGTTTACTATCAGTTTATTAGCAAAGGTACGTTTTTTTTGTGAAAATGGTTGCCTTTTGTCGAATTTTTAGAAGCTGTTTTAATTTAATTCAAAAATAATGTTATATGAGCTAATAATTTGTTAAAAATCAGCAGGTTAATTGA
>JAVXCD010000228.1:0-2360 GCA_036659655.1 Alistipes sp. | reverse complement strand
ATACGCGGGTTTATCCCCTCCGTAGGCCGGTTTATCGCCGTAAGTACGTTGCGGACGATCCCCGTAAGCCGGTTTGTCGCCGTATTTTTTCTCTCCGTAAGCGGGTTTTGAACCATAGGCCGGTTTGTCGCCGTAAGTGCGTTGCGGACGATCCCCGTAAGCCGGCTTGTCACCGTACTTTTTCTCTCCGTAAGCGGGTTTTGAACCATACGCCGGTTTATCACCGTAGGTGCGTTTGGGACGATCGCTATACGCGGGTTTATCCCCTCCGTAGGCCGGTTTGTCACCGTAAGTACGTTGCGGACGATCCCCGTAAGCCGGTTTGTCGCCGTATTTTTTCTCCGTAAGCGGGTTTTGAACCATACGCCGGTTTATCACCGTAGGTGCGTTTGGGACGATCGCTATACGCGGGTTTATCCCCTCCGTAGGCCGGTTTGTCACCGTAAGTACGTTGCGGACGATCCCCGTAAGCCGGTTTGTCGCCGTATTTTTTCTCTCCGTAAGCGGGCTTATCGCCATAACTGCGACGTGCTCCATCCCCTCCCGTGGGACGGTTGTCCCTTGTGAAATTGGGGTTATAGGAGTTTCGCTGCTCCGGTTTGCGATAGGACGGTTGCTCAGAATCGGCAGCATCACGCTGTGAATTCGGGCGACGCTCAACACGCTCCGTCGAAGCCGTCGTAGTACGCACTCGTTTGTCGCGACTAAAGCGCGAGAGTGTAGATGTTGAGTCGTTCTTAAAATCTTTCATAGTTTTATATTCGAATAAAAATTCCGAGCAAAGGTAATCTAATTTTTTGTATAATAGCACACTGCGTGCCTGAATTACCTGTTTTGGCAACATAAAAGAATTATTTTACATTACTTATGGGTAGCCGAAGCCCAAAAATCGGGGGAAATAGCGTATATTTGTCGCCATTATGACGATGAATCGCGAAATACTACGCATTGCCATCCCCAATATGGTCTCCAATATTACGGTTCCCTTGATGGGTATCGTCAGTACGGCTATTGCCGGTCACTGGGGTGCAGACTCTGCGGCAACAATCGGTGCACTGGCCATCGGGGTCTCAATCTTTAATTTCATCTATTGGAATTGCGGATTTGTCCGCATGGGAACAAGCGGCCTGACAGCGCAGGCTTTCGGAGCGGGCAACTTCAAGGAGTGCACCAACATGCTGGTTCGCGCCATTATGGTCTCCATCGGCTTGGGGCTGCTGATGGTCGTGGTACAATATCCGCTGGGCGAATTAGCCTTGTGGGCCATGAACGGCAATGCAATGACCTCCGAATACTATTATGCCCGCATCTGGGCGGTGCCCGCAGGCATCATCCTCTTCGGATTCAATGGGTGGTTCACCGGCATGCAAGATGCCATCATCCCGATGTTCATTTCGATCACAGTCAATGTGATCCACATTATTTTCAGTCTGTGGTTCGCCTTCGGCTGCAACATGGGTATCGTGGGTATCGCCTACGGATCGGTGATTGCCCAATATGCAGGTTTGAGTTTAGCCGTGCTGCTACTGCTGGTGCGCTATCGCAAAATACTCACGGCAGTCTCGTGGGCGGAAGTGTTCGACTTGAAGCCGATGAAGGCTTTTTTTGTCATCAATCGCGACATTATCCTCCGCACCTTCTGCATCGTTATTGTCTACACTTTTTTCACCGGAGCATCCGCACGCATGGATGATCCTTCTCTGTTGGCTGTCAATACGTTGCTATTGCAACTATTCACTTTATTCTCCTATATGAACGACGGCTTCGCTTATGCGGCAGAAGCTTTGACGGGGCGTTTCATCGGTGCGCGCGACGAGGTTTCATTGCGAGATTGTCTGAAACGATGCTTAATTTGGGGAACGCTCGTCTCGATCCTCTTTGTCGGCATTTACATCATCTGGTGGCGCGACCTGATCAGCGTATTTACAACCGCGGCTAACTCTGCAACAATCACCACCCTCGCAGAGAAATATATCATCTGGATTATCCTTATTCCCATTGCCAGTGCCATTCCATTCATCATGGACGGCATCATGGTCGGAGCTACTCACACACGCATCATGCGCATCTCAATGTTCTGGGCAACAGGTGTCTTTTTTGGTGTCTACTACGCTTTTTACCAATTCATTGGCAACGACGCACTCTGGTTGGCGTTCACGCTTTACATGTTCCTGCGCGGGGTGATCCAACTGGCGATGACCGACAGGCTAAAAGCCATATACAAAAAAGCAACGGTTTAAACCGTTGCTTTTTTGTATCGTTCCACATGCTATTTAAAACAGTTTCTAAGAAGCTGTTTGAATTTGTTACCGAAGTTATTTGAGAGCTATTTTTGTTCCTGTTTTTGTCCTGTAAATCCG
>JAVXCD010000227.1:0-2391 GCA_036659655.1 Alistipes sp. | reverse complement strand
CGACCTCTCGACAAGCTCGAGGATCGTGAACTGTGTACTTTGCGACCTCTCGACAAGCTCGAGGATCGGGAATTGCCGACTATCCGTCCGATGTTTTTCTCAACGGACAAGCAAAATAGGAAGATCAGTTTTTGTGTCGGCGAATTTCGAAGGTGAAAGGATGCGGATATTCGTGGCCGCAGGGGAAACTTTCGCTCTCCACAAGTGGCCAGACCTCCTCGCTCCATGCCGGAAAGGAGGTGTCACCCTCGTAGGAATGATGTACACGTGTCAGATAGAATGTGTCGGCAAGTGCAAGGGCTTGTGCATAAATTTGGGCACCCCCGATCACAAAAACCTCTTCCGTGGCGGGAAACAGCGCGAGAGCCTCCTCCAGCGAATGTACCACCGTACAGCCCGGAAGGGCGATCTGCTGTCGTGAAATCACCACATTGGTGCGATGAGGTAGCGGTCGGCCGAGGGACTCGAAAGTCTTGCGCCCCATCACCACGGGATGTCCCGAAGTGAGGGCTTTGAAGTGTTTCAGATCCTCGGAGATGTGCCACAGTAGACTGTTTTTGTCTCCGATCACTCCGTTTTCGGCAATAGCAACGATGATATTAACCATAGAACATGCTTCTTAGAAGGACATGGGGGCTTTGATAGCGGGGTAGGGGTCGTAACCGGTTAACTCGAAATCGGCATACGTAAAGTCGAATAGGGAGCGCACGGCCGGGTTTAAGCGAAGTGTGGGTAGCGGACGAGGTGTCCGCGCGAGTTGCTCCTCGACCTGCGCAAAGTGATTGATGTAGAGGTGTGTATCACCCAATGTATGAATGAAATCGCCCGGCTTGAGGTCGCAAACCTGCGCCATCATCTGTGTCAGGAGGGCATAGGAGGCAATATTGAACGGTACACCGAGAAATGTGTCGGCACTGCGCTGATACAACTGGCACGACAGCCGTCCGTCGGCAACATAGAATTGAAACAGCACGTGACAGGGCGGCAGTGCCATTTGGTCGATCTCGGCGACATTCCACGCAGAGATGAGAATCCGACGTGAATCAGGGTTCTCGCGTATGAGCCTGACAGCCTCGCTAATTTGGTCGATATACGTGCCGTCGGGTTTGGGCCAGCTGCGCCACTGATAGCCGTAGACATGGTTCAGGTCGCCGAAGCGGTAGCCTTCAATGGGTGATTCTACTCCTTGTTGTGCCGCGTTGAGGAACGTATCCATCCCCACCGGCAACACGCCCTGCCGGATACACAGTTCGTTGTAGTAGCGGAATGCGTCGTTGTCCCAGATATGCACACCGTTGTCTACAAGATATTTAATATTGGTATCACCCGCAAGAAACCACAACAATTCGTGGATCACCCCCTTCATAAAGACTTTTTTGGTGGTGAGCAACGGGAATCCCTCCGACAGATCGAAGCGCATCTGGTGTCCGAAGATACTTTTTGTGCCTGTTCCCGTGCGATCGCCCTTCAGTATGCCGTCGGTCTTGATTTTGCGCAGCAGATCGAGATATTGTTTCATCAGATAGAAATATTTTTGAGTGAGATCGCACCTTGTGCATCGAGCACGGCATAGGCTGGATTCTTCTCCCAGCAACCTAAATGCAGCACCCGCAGCCCCTCCTCGCGGTAGTCGCGTGCGAAGTGCATGTGTCCGAAGATGAAGTAGTCAACCGCATGCTCTTTTTCATAGTGACGGGCATAGTCGATCAGCGACTCGGTCAGCGAGGCGTTGAAACCACCTGCCATGTTGTGTGATTTGCGCGAATGACCGCTCCACCAATGACCGAAGCGCAACGCCCAGTCGGGGTGCACCAGCCACGAAAAGAGAAAACGCAAGGTCTGCGAACGGAAGATCCGATTCAGCAACACCAATGCCGGTTGATGATGGATGTTGAGGTTGTCTCCGTGTGCCACGAAGAGCGACTTGCCACACAAAGTCAACAGCATGGGTTGAGTGGAGATTTCCACTCCGCACTCCTTGGACAGATAATCGCCAACCCACATATCGTGGTTGCCCGTGAAGAAAACAACGCGCACGCCCCGATCGGTCAATGCGGCTAATTTGCCCAGCACCCGTACAAAACCTTTGGGGATGACCTCGTTGTATTCGAACCAGAAATCGAAAATGTCACCGACTAAAAAAATTGCCTCCGCATCGGCCGACACCTCGTCGAGCCACTCGACAAAACGATGTTCGACACGACGTGCCGACGTGCGGTCTCCTGCGCCCAGATGTATGTCAGATGCAAAATAATACATGGAAGAAACTGTTTAAGTGGTGCGAAATCCTTAAGAAACCGGTTGAATTTGTTATCGAAGTTATTTACATAAATTCTGTCGTCTCTCGGCAAATCAAGCAAGCTTGTTTGCGCTCGCTCCTGAGAATTTTGA
>JAVXCD010000226.1:0-2418 GCA_036659655.1 Alistipes sp. | reverse complement strand
GTCGAAAACTCGCCAAGGGTGATGGTGTGTTCAGGGATTCCGACGATCGGGATGATTTTCTTACCCTTGAAGCGGTAGCGGTTCACCTCTGTGTTTTCGGAGTATTTGACTTGCTTGTCAGAGATATACTGGTCGTAAGCGTCCCACGCATCCCAACCAATGACAAATGCCAAGCTGGTCTTTTTGCGTATCTGCTTCGGACACTTTTTCCACATGGCATAGAGGGCTTTTTCGACCGCTGCACCGTCCGTCAACTCAGTATTGCCCGATACAACCACTGACCACCGGCTACAGTTTCGGCATCCGTAGCATTCACGTTGTCGATGATGCGCTTGATTACGCCGTCGAAATACTTCTCCTTGCCGCGGCCGATAGCGATACTGTCGGCAGGGGCTGTGACCCCGGCACTGGCAGCACCACCTTTAGCGGCTGTCCAGATGGCGTTGCCGATGTATTCGTTCTTCTTGTCCATCAACAAGCGAAGCATTGTTGCCTGAACCTTGGGGTCGAGTTCACGGAATACCAGATTGCCGTCGGGCTGTGCAAACTTCCAATACTTCTCGTAGTCTCTGGGATTGAACTCCAAGTAGACCATAAAATCGGACGGTTCGAGATAACGCTCCGTAAGGGTGTATTCATTCTCACCGTTGGCTCCTTTTGCACCATGGTTTGAGGTAGGTGTGGGCACATTATCCTGAATAATGTCACCCAACTTGATGGCAGGCAAAGTATATTTATGTTGAATGCCTGCCTTGATATGAATAAGCCCCTCCCTGTAGGTGTCATTGCCTTGGGCGGTGTAGGTGAGCAGATCCTCTAAGACCTCACCGTTATATCCGTTCTGTAAAAATGTTGTTGTGTCAGCCATATTATTTCATTTTTTTGAATTCGAAGTTTTCGCCAACCACCTGGCTTACCGTCTCGGCTAATTTCTCCTCTACGGTTTTAGTGGCAGCGGCAGCAGCTTGGATGTTGGCAGGATCGGCGGCAATCTCTTTGGAAATCTGCTCACGTTCCGGTATGCCTTTTAGGGTGTTCTCCACCAGTTCAGGGTTGCTCGTGGCCATTGCCAACCAGTCCGTTTTTGTCTCACGAGAGATTTTGCCTGCCACGATAGCCGCCTCGATCATTGTCTCGTTCTTTGCCTTCTTTTCAGTTGCTTCCTTTTGCTGATAAGCACCCAGCGAAGTTGTTGCTGTGGAGAGGTCTTTTTGCAGGTTGGTAATTGTTGCATCCTTCCCGGCAATCACCGTCTGAGCATCGGTCAGAGATTTTTCCGTCTCCTTCAATTTTGCTTCGACTGCCACCAAGGAGTTGATACGAGCCATCACATCTTTGACCTCGTAATTTTCTTTCATTCCCAGTGTCGCGGCAACGGCGGCGTACTCCGGGGAGTTGTTTTTTTCTGTACTCATGCTTTGGGTATTATCTGTTTGGGTAAGAGTAGGTGTTTGCTCCTCGAAAAGTTTAATGCCGATTTCGGGCGGAAGGGCCGCACTGATTCCTTGCATCAAATCCTGAATGCGTGAGGTGTCATCGAGTCCCGAAAGTTCGTTTTTCACCTTGTCGCAGATCTGCTTGGAGGTATGGAGAATGTTTTCGGCAGGGATGATTCCGGCTTTGACGGCAGCAGCGGCATCGAAGAAGGTTCCGTCTCGGTCAGCCTCTCCGGTCATAATCGAGCGGATGTGTTCGGCTTTGAGCCCGAAGCGTTTGCGGTAGATGGTTTCGATCTGCTGGGTAAATGCCTTCACAAGGTCTGAGGGTTCTTTCTCATCTTCATCCTCACAGGGTTGGAATGGGTTGTGAATCATAAGAATTGCATAGTCCCGCATCAACGACACGTCACCCGCCGCCCAGATGATAGAGCCCATTGAGGCGGCAATGCCCTCAATCACACATTCGGTCGGGATTTTGGAGTTACTGATAGTCGAATAAGTGGTCATGCCGAACAGTACAGACCCACCTTCGGAGTTAATTAACACCCGAATCCGAGACGGGCGGATGCAGTTTTCCAGATAATCGAACTCGGCGTTGAACTGAGAAGTGGATTCCTCGGTCACCTTGCCGAAAAAGCGGATGGTGGCAACCTCGCCGCTCTTTGCCTCTCCAAGTATGTTTTGAAATTTTTCTGTATTCATAAAAATGCCTTTGGAAAGGAATAGGCACTTTTTCAGGGAAAGGGTTAAAACAAAAAAGCGGGCTAAAGCTGTCACACTTTGCCCGCTGGGGTTGGGTTAGAATTGATGGTTATTTCTCGATAAGCGAATGGATAAACTCTCGACCCTTGGAAGTCCATTTCAGGTATGTTATCTCGGCAAGTTCCATCTGGTCATCGTCATTAAGCCTCTTTGTTAGTGTCTGCCGCTCAATCGCATAGCCAGAGTTTTTGTATCTATCAGAGACGTACCACGACCC
>JAVXCD010000225.1:1739-2428 GCA_036659655.1 Alistipes sp. | reverse complement strand
ACTTTGCGACCTCTCTACAGGCTCGAGGATCGAATGGCTTTTGCCCTACCCTTCCGACTTGGCAAAAAAGCGTCAAGAAATCGGAGGGCCAAAAAAGACAAAAAAACAAAGGAAGATCTTTTCATCGTATGTCAGAACAAAAAGAAGCTGTTCTTTTCCATCCAATAATTATGTTTTTTACATTTTTATATTTATCTTTGCACTCCTTGCGTATGTGCGTGAGGATGTAATGACTTAACTATTAATTATTTAACGAGCGATTGTATCGCAAAAATTTCCACTGTTATGGAAGAAACAAAAAAAGTAGTCGCAAACGAGAGTTTTGATTGGACCGCGTTTGAGGAAGATTTAGGTGTTTACGATCAACCCAAAGAACAAATCAGCGAAACTTATAACAAGACGCTGTCTAATGTTGCTGTGGGTGAGGTAGTAGAGGGAACAGTTGTCGGAGTGAACAAGCGCGAAGTAGTCATCAATATCGGCTACAAGAGCGAAGGTATCCTTTCGATTTCAGAGTTCCGCTACAATCCGGATTTGAAGGTTGGAGACACAATCGAAGTGTATGTCGAGTCGGCAGAGGACCGGAGCGGCCAGTTGGTGCTTTCGCACAAAAAGGCCCGTCAGCTTAAATCTTGGGATCGTGTGAACGAGGCTCTGGCGAGTGACGAGATCATCAAAGGTTACATCAA
>JAVXCD010000225.1:0-1729 GCA_036659655.1 Alistipes sp. | reverse complement strand
AAGGCCCGTCAGCTTAAATCTTGGGATCGTGTGAACGAGGCTCTGGCGAGTGACGAGATCATCAAAGGTTACATCAAATGCCGCACGAAGGGCGGTATGATCGTCGACGTATTTGGCATCGAGGCTTTCCTTCCCGGTTCGCAGATCGACGTGAAACCTATTCGTGACTACGATGTATATGTTGACAAAACCATGGAATTCAAGGTGGTGAAAATCAACCAAGAGTTCCGCAATGTGGTTGTATCACATAAGGCACTCATCGAGGCTGAGCTTGAAGCTCAGAAACAAATCATCATGTCCAAACTTGAGAAAGGTCAGATTCTGGAGGGTACTGTCAAGAACATCACTTCTTACGGCGTATTCGTCGATTTGGGTGGCGTAGATGGTCTGGTACACATCACCGATCTTTCGTGGGGTCGCGTGAACCATCCCGAAGAGGTTGTTGCACTCGATCAGAAGATTCAGGTCGTTATTTTGGACTTCGATGAGGCTAAGAAGCGTATTGCACTCGGTATCAAACAATTGTCTGCTCATCCTTGGGATGCTTTAGATCCTAATCTTAAGATTGGCGACAAAGTGACCGGCAAGGTTGTTGTAATGGCTGATTACGGTGCTTTCGTTGAGATCGCATCGGGCGTAGAGGGCTTGATCCACGTGTCTGAGATGTCTTGGAGCCAACACCTGCGTTCCGCACAGGAATTTATGAAGGTGGGCAGCGAGGTAGAGGCCGTGATCTTGACACTTGACCGTGAAGAGCGCAAAATGTCGCTGGGTATCAAGCAACTGACTCCCGATCCTTGGGAGGGTATCGAGGCTAAATATCCCGTAGGTACACAGTGCACAGCAAAAGTGCGTAACTTCACCAATTTCGGCATCTTTGTCGAAATCGAGGAGGGTATCGACGGACTGATCCACATTTCTGATTTGAGTTGGACAAAGAAGGTGAAACATCCCGGAGAGTTCACATCAATCGGTGCTGAAATCGAAGTTATTGTTCTCGAAATAGATAAGGAGAATCGTCGCTTGAGCCTTGGTCACAAGCAACTTGAGGAGAATCCTTGGAATGAGTTTGAGAGCCAATTTGCTGTTGACACCATCCACGAGGGAACTATCATCGAGATCAACGAAAAGGGCGCTGTTGTCTCTTTAGGCGAGAACATCGAGGGCTTTGCTCCCGCACGTCAACTCACCAAAGAGGACGGAACAACTCCTGCCATGGCTGAGAAACTTCAGTTCAAGGTAATCGAATTCTCGAAAGCAACCAAACGTATCGTTCTGTCACACACTCGTCTGTTCGAGGAGGTGAAGAAAGCCGAATTTGCTGCTGAGAAAGCCGAGAAACGTGCTACTTCCGATGCTACGAAGTCTTCTGTAAAGAAACTCAATGCGTCGATGGAGAAGACAACATTGGGTGACATTGCCGGCTTGGCAGAGTTGAAGAGTGCCATGGAGGCATCTGCGGAGGCTGCAAAACCTGCAAAGAAAGCTCCTGCAAAGAAAGTTGTTAAAGAGGTTGCCGCAGAACTTGTGAGCGAATCGGAGACCAAAGAGGAGTAACTCTTTCGAGTAATTTATAAAACAGAGGATGGCCGCGAAGTAATTCGTGGCCATCCTCTGTTTTATTGTGTAAATTGGATTAGGTGGTACTAAGGAACTGTTTTAAATTTATTAATCTTGTTCTTTTCGGCTCTTTTCGCCCCAGTTTTTGTGCTGTAAATCCTCATTTAGC
>JAVXCD010000224.1:0-2432 GCA_036659655.1 Alistipes sp. | reverse complement strand
TCAACTAACACATATTAATAGATCGCAATTCAGTGAGTTGCGATCTATTTTTTTGAAATTACAAGAGCTGAATTTGGTTTATTGGAACTGCCTATGCTTCTTGAGCATATAGGGTCATTGTACATTTTGCTGAACGAATGAAAGCACACGATCCTCGAGCCTGTCGAGAGGTCGCAAAGGCAATCAGCACCGTGACTTTGCGACCTCTCGACAAGCTCGAGGATCGAGAACAAACAGGCGACCTTTCGACAAGCTCGAAAATCGAAGGGGATCATCGGACATCTGATTCAATTCTGCACTTGGATTGATCCGTATCAATTCCTCTGATACGAACATCAGAAAGAATAATAGAAAAAGTTGTGAATTTTTAGTGTTAATTTTTTCACATTGTAAAAGTTTTCCTACCTTTGTGCGGTCAAAATAGGTTAGCACGAATTTTGACAAGTTAGGTTATTGATTGGATGTTTAATTAAATAATAAAAAGTATGGTTAAGATTGATTTGAAGAAGTATGGTATCTCGAACGTGACCGAGATCGTATACAATCCCTCTTACGATGAACTCTATCGTGAGGAGACAAAGAAAGACCTTTGCGGTTTCGAGAAAGGACAGTTGACAGAGATGGATGCTGTGAATGTGATGACGGGTGTTTACACAGGCCGCTCTCCTAAAGATAAATTCTTCGTCATGGACGACACGACCAAAAATACAATTTGGTGGACTTCAGACGAATACAAGAATGACAACAAACCCACAAGTCAAGCTACATGGAATGAGCTGAAGAAGATCGCTTCGACGGAACTCTCCGGCAAGAAACTCTATGTTGTTGACACATTCTGTGGTGCCAACGAGAATTCACGCTTGAAAATCCGCTTCATCATGGAGGTGGCTTGGCAGGCACATTTCGTGAAAAATATGTTCATCCGTCCGACCGATGCGGAGTTGGAGTGCTATGGTGAGCCTGATTTCGTGGTGCTGAATGCGTCGAAAGCAACTGTAAAGAACTACAAAGAGCTGGGGCTGAATTCGGAAACTGCTGTTGTGTTCAACCTTACCGAGAAGATGCAGGTGATCATCAACACTTGGTACGGCGGTGAGATGAAGAAAGGCATGTTCTCCTATATGAACTACCTGCTTCCGTTGCAGGGCATGGCTGCTATGCACTGCTCGGCCAATACCAATGCCAAAGGGGAGACCGCTATTTTCTTCGGCCTTTCGGGTACCGGTAAAACCACGCTTTCAACCGATCCGAAACGCGAGTTGATCGGTGACGATGAGCACGGTTGGGACGATGACGGTGTGTTCAACTTCGAGGGTGGCTGCTACGCGAAAGTGATCAGTCTGTCGCAGGAGAATGAGCCCGATATTTGGAATGCGATCCGCCGCAACGCGCTGTTAGAGAACGTGACAGTAGATGAAAACGGCAAGATTGACTTCAACGACAAGTCGGTGACGGAGAATACCCGTGTCTCTTATCCTATCTATCACATCGACAACATTGTAAAGCCCGTATCGAAAGCTCCCGCAGCCAAGAAGGTGATCTTCCTGTCGGCCGATGCCTTCGGTGTACTGCCTCCCGTTTCGATCCTTACCCCCGAACAGACGAAGTACTACTTCCTCTCCGGCTTCACCGCTAAATTGGCTGGTACAGAGCTTGGTATCACCGAGCCCACGCCGACTTTCTCGGCATGCTTTGGTGCTGCTTTCCTTTCGCTGCACCCCACCAAATACGGCGAGGAGTTGGTTAAGAAGATGAAGATGTCGGGTGCTACGGCTTACTTGGTGAATACCGGCTGGAACGGTTCGGGCAAACGTATCTCGATCCGCGACACGCGTGGTATCATTGATGCAATCCTTGACGGCTCGATCGACAAGGCTTCTACCAAGACGATGCCTATTTTTGATTTCAAGGTTCCGACAGCTCTGCCGGGTGTAGATCCGAAGATCCTCGATCCGCGTGACACCTACAAGAGTGCTGCGGAGTGGGATGAGAAAGCTGCCGATCTGGCTGCTCGCTTTGTGAAGAACTTCTCGAAGTTCACAGGCAACGCCGAGGGTCTGAATTTGGTTGCCGCAGGTCCGAAATTGAAATAAGCCGATCTGATCTATTTATTAAATTGCGGGTGCAACTCCATGGAGTTGCACCCGCAATTAGTTTTGATACCAAATAAAATTCCGGTGATGGCAAGCGGGATTTCTTGCTGACTGATTGATTTACACTTGTCTCCAACAGGAAGCATTCCCGATCCTCGAACTTGTCGAGAGGTCGCCTGTTTGTTCACGATCCTCGAGCCTGTCGAGAGGTCGCAAAGTACACTGGAAACACACTTCACGATCCTCGAGCTTGTCGAGAGGTCGCAAGGACTTTGAAAACACAATGCACGATCCTCGAGCTTGTCGAGAGGTCGCAAAGGTCACGGTGCTGATTGTCTT
>JAVXCD010000223.1:0-2459 GCA_036659655.1 Alistipes sp. | reverse complement strand
GATCGTGCATCGTGCATTGTGCATTGTGCATTGTGTTTTCAAAGTCTTTGCGACCTCTCGACAGGCTCGAGGAGCGAACCCTTATGAACAAAAAAAGACCGCAGATGCGGCCTTTCATAGAGATAGCAATGTGCTATACAATGATTTTCTTCCTTTTCAGCAACTCGTCGAAATAGGCGATCGTTTTGGTCAGCCCCTCCTCCAATTGGACTTGCGGTTCCCATCCGCCGAGATGCTCTTTGGCCATCGTAATGTCCGGACGACGCTGCTGCGGATCATCTTCGGGCAGATTTTGAAAGACAATTCGGGATTTTGATCCGACCAGATCAATGACTCGTTGCGCAAGTTCGAGCATGGTAAATTCATGGGGATTACCGATATTTACCGGGCCTGTAAAGTCGTCGAACGTATGATTCATCATGCGAATCATGCCCTCAATCAGGTCATCCACATATTGAAAACTGCGCGTTTGTGAGCCGTTGCCATAGATCGTGATGTCTCGGTTGAGCAGAGCCTGCACAATGAAATTTGACACCACACGCCCATCGTTGATATCCATCTTCGGGCCATAGGTATTAAAGATTCGGATGATTTTTATCGGAATATGATGTTGGTGGTGATAACTCATAAACAACGATTCGGCACAACGTTTTCCCTCATCATAGCAAGAGCGCGGGCCAAAGGGATTGACGTGCCCCCAATAGTCCTCCGTCTGCGGATGAACCACCGGGTCTCCATAAACCTCCGAGGTGGAAGCCTGCAAAATTTTCGCTTTATTGTGCATGGCCAGATCAAGCATGTTGATTGCTCCGACCACCGAAGTCTGCGTGGTCTTGATCGGATCGATCTGATAATAGATCGGCGAAGCCGGACATGCCAGATTGTAGATTTCGTTCACCTCTGCCAGATAGGGAAGGATAACATCGTGACGGACAAGTTCGAAATGGAGATCGGGTAACAAATGGCGTACATTACTTTTGTGCCCCGTGAAATAATTATCCAAACAGATGATATCATTTCCCTCGCCAAGGAGTCTTTCACACAAATGAGAGCCGATGAACCCCGCTCCACCTGAAATTAAAATTCGCTTCATTATCAGAAATAGATATAAGATGAATTTTTATAGTTAAACAAAGATACATCTTTTTATGAAAAATCAAGGATTTTATCTATATATTTGCAATAAATAAAGAAAAAAAACAATCATGGGCAAAAAGGCCACACTATACCTGCTATATCACCTTTCGGTTATCGCCACAGTCGCCCTGCTTGTCGTTGCAATTCTGTGTCGGAGAGCCGCTCTTGTCGACCCGCAGTTGGGGGTAATCTGGCTCTTTTGGAGTCTGTCAATGCCCGTGGTGTTATTTGTGAATTTTTGTGTACTGGTGTACTGGCTCTTCCGTCGCAAATGGTGGGTCGCCGTGATCCCTCTGGCCGCCATCCTGCTGAATGGCAGCTACCTCTCCACCATGTTTCAACTACCCAAAGGCAATTCTCTTCCTACCACCAACGGACTCAAGGTTGCTACACTCAACACCTACGGATTCCGCGCGCAAGGTTCTGTCTGCATGACCGCACAGGAGACGCTTGCCATGCTACAACGCGAGCAGGTGGATGTTGTCTGTTTTCAAGAATTTCTCGACTCCAAGGGATGTCCTCTGGATCGTCTCATCGCCTATTTCACCCACTACATGCCCTACTATCATCACGAGCAGGCAATGGCTGTATTCAGCCGCTATCCGATTGTCGAGTACGAATATCGCAACGTAAAAAATTCAAATAACTCCTGCCTGCGTACCGACATTGAGGTTCAGGGAACCGTGATCCGACTGGTCTCCGTGCACCTGCAAACTTCGGGTGTATCGATGGCTCGACGCAAACACCTAAAAGATTATGGCTCCGAAATGCCCGCGGCAGAGATGCTTGACGTGCTGCAAACAAATGTCAAAATCCGCACCAAACAGGTGGCTGATATTCGAGCGATGATTAATCGGAAATCCATGCCCGTGATCGTGGCCGGCGATTTCAACGACGTACCCTCGTCCTATATTTATCACGTGATGCGAGCCGGTCTCACCGACGGATTCCAAGCCTGCGGCAGCGGCTTCGGTGCCACCTACCGCCATTTCGTCGGGATGCTTCGCATCGACTACCTCTTCTACAACGATTCGTTTCAGGGGCTGCGCTACTACATGCCTGCGGACGACCTGAGTGATCACCGATGCATCGTGGCAGAGCTGCAACTCCTGCGCAAACCGAGGTCGCAAAAGCTTTGATGCACCCGATCCTCGAGCCTGTCGAGAGGTCGCAAGGGCGTTGAAGCACACGATCCTCGAGCTTGTCGAGAGGTCGCAAAGGCACGGTGCTGATTGTCTTTGCGACCTCTCGACAGGCTCGAGGAGCGTGAACATTGTGTTTCTTTTGCGACCACACGACAAGCTCGAGGATCGTGAACAGTG
>JAVXCD010000222.1:0-2464 GCA_036659655.1 Alistipes sp. | reverse complement strand
GAACGGTTCCAGTACAGCCTTTGCGACCTCTCGACAAACTCGAGGAGCGTGAACGGTTCCAGTACAGTCTGCGACCTCTCGACAGGCTCGAGGATCGTGAACGGTTCCAGTTTTATGTCAGGGACAAACCCACCCACCAACAAGAATGAGAACTTGAGCCGAAAAGAACGAGATTAATAAATTAAAACAGCTTCTAAGACTTCGACGAGTAGGCTGGGTAGCATATCTCTGTTTGCGCCACGAATTGTTTTCAACCGAAAATTTGGTCGCATACAAATAAATTCATATCTTGCATTACGAAATAAAATATAGTGGAAATGGATAAAACCACAGACGATGCTCTTTTGAATCTTCGCAAAAGGCACGAGAAAATTTTAATACTGTTGCAACAAATCGGATCAATTCCGGTGAGCCGTTTAGCCGAGCAGTTCAAAGTTTCAGAGGTAACTATCCGCAAAGATCTGTCGTATCTCGAACAGCAGAAAAAGTTGTACAGGACACATGGGAGTGCCATATTAATAAGTCCTTACATCAGCGATCGTCACGTAAACGAGAAGGAGAAGCGCAATGTCAGCGAAAAATGTGCCATCGCAATCAAGGCCGCAGGACTGATTGCGCAGGACGACTCGATCATCATCGCATCCGGAACGACCATGTCGATTTTTGCACGTGAAATCAAACCCGTGGGACACCTGACAGTGATCACCGCAGCTATTTCCGTAACCTCCATTCTTTCGCAACAAAAGGAGATCGACGTAATCCAGTTGGGTGGCATCACGCGCAGCCGTTCGATGTCGGTAGTAGGTAATTTTGCAGAGGAAATGCTCTCCCATTTCAATTGCAGCAAGTTGTATTTAGGCGTGGACGGCATCGATATGGAGTGCGGTTTGACCACGACCAACATGATGGAGGCTGCCCTGAACAAAGTCATGATCGCCGCGGCACAGAAGGTTATTGTGCTGGCGGACAGCTCCAAATTCGGGCGACGCGGGCTCAGCAATATCTGTGATCTGAGTGCCGTTGACAGGATCATCACAGACAGCCATATTCAACCGCGCGTTCTTGCGCAATTGCGTGAACGGGGGATCGAGGTGACAGTGGTCGAGGTGTAATCAGATAAAGTAAAACAGTTTCTTAAAATACGATTGATGAAAACAAAAGTAGAATCAAAATTCAAAGAACTTTTCGGTACAGGAGCATCGTTATTCACCTCTCCGGGGCGGATCAACCTGATCGGCGAACATACAGATTACAACGGCGGATTTGTATTTCCCGGTGCGGTAGACAAGGGTATCGTGGCCGCGATCAAGCTCAATGGCACCGAGAAAATTTCAGCCTACGCGCTTGATCTTAACGAGTGTGTGACCTTCGGGCTCAAGGAAGAGGAGGCTCCCTCGCAGAGTTGGGCACGCTATATTTTCGGTGTCTGCCGTGAGATCCAAAAGCGAGGTGGCATCATCGGTGGCTTCGACACTGTTTTTGCGGGCGATGTGCCGCTCGGTGCGGGAATGTCGTCATCGGCCGCACTGGAGAGTACCTATGCTTATGCGCTGAATGAGTTGTTTGGGCTGCATATCGACAAATTCGAACTGGCAAAGATCGGACAAGCCACCGAGCATAATTACTGTGGAGTAAATTGCGGAATCATGGATCAATTTGCTTCGATTTTCGGCAAACAAGGCTCGTTGATGCGATTAGATTGTCGCTCAATGGAGTATGAATATTTTCCGTTCCATCCCAAAGGGTATAAATTGGTATTGTTAGACACGGCGGTGAAACACGAATTAGCCTCATCGGCTTACAACAAACGCCGGGAGTCGTGTGAGCGTGTGGCAAAAGTGCTGGGCGTGGAGACTCTGCGAGAGGCCTCTATGGCACAACTACAAGCGGTGAAAGCACAGGTGTCGGCCGAAGATTATATGCGTGCCGAGTATGTGATCGAGGAGATTCAGCGGGTGTTGGATGTCTGTGAAGCGCTGGGTAAGGATGACTACGAGACCGTCGGTCGCAAGATGTATGAAACCCATCACGGCATGTCCAAACTCTATGAGGTAAGTTGCGAGGAGCTGGATTATTTGAATGAACTGGCCAAGGAGTGTGGCGTGAGCGGATCGCGTGTGATGGGTGGTGGTTTCGGCGGCTGCACAATCAATTTGGTAAAAGAGGCGTTGTATGCTCCATTTATCGCAACCGCCAAAGCGAAATTTAAGGCGCAATTCGGCCATGAGCCCAAAGTCTACGACGTGATTATCAGCGACGGAGCCCGCGCCATATAGTACCGATTTTTGAAATCTGGGATTGAAATAGGAATCCAATACATAAAATCGTCCCATCGTACAGAGGTCTTGAGTTACTTCAAGGCCTCTGTACAATTTATTTAGAAACTTGGGATCAAGCGGGATTTCTTACTGATGAAAAATCATACGATCCTCGAGCTTGTCGAGAGGTCGCAAAGACAACACCC
>JAVXCD010000221.1:0-2465 GCA_036659655.1 Alistipes sp. | reverse complement strand
GTAGCCACTCCACCCCTTCGAGGTAGTCGGCAATAGTTTCTTTTTTGTCGAGGAATTTGCGCCACAAAAGTCGCTTGCGATAAGCATCGACAATGAGCAATACGCCGAAGTTGCGACCCCAATAGGTGGCGTCCATTAAGATAACCACATCTTTGTATTTTGAGACAATGCGTGTGGTGTGAACTTCGCGCAATCGACGTTGCACGGTACTGACCGAGAGGTGGTGTCGCTCGGCTATCTGGGCGAGGGTTTGTTTGCCTCGCACATACTCATCGTAAAGGCTCTTTGATGATGTCGAGCGGCGAGCCGTCGGAAGCACTGAATGGCGATGGCAGTTAGCACAAAAATAGCGCTGTTTACCCCCGTTAGAACCGTGCCTGACGAGGGTCTGATGCCCACATTTTGGGCATACTTTTTATCCATTTTTAACGCAAATACCACAAATGTATTAAAATCAATCCATTACCCCGATTTTATGTATTGTTTTTGACCAATAAGCCTCCATTTGCGATGTTCGGGAAGACCTATTTGCATTCGGACATTCAATCTCTGCATCCTGTGGAACCGATTGCTGCCCAAAACAAGAATACAGTTCATCACGATCCTCGAGCCTGTCGAGAGGTCGCAAAGACACACGCACAATTCCACACGATCCTCGAGCTTGTCGAGAGGTCGCAAAGGCACGGTGCATCATGCTGAATGAATAAAAAGTTCCCGATCCTCGAGCCTGTCGAGAGGTCGCAAGGTCACGGTGCTGTGTACTTTGCGACCTCTCGACAGGCTCGAGGATCGGGAAGTGTTTTATACGACGAAAACCGTCCCGACGGATAAAAAAGCGAACGGCTCACAGGAACCGTTCGCTTTTTGCTTCGAAATTGTGTTTACTCCTTTACACAACGGACGGACAAGCCTTGAGAGCGGGCATCTTTGCTCACTTTGAAGGTGCGTTTGCCGTTGATGATGAACATATATTGACCATAGAGGTCGGGGAACTCTTCCAGATTGGAACTTGCTTTTCCGGCTGTGCCGATCCAGAGTCCCGAATATACACCTGTGCAATCAAGCCCGCCCGACGCATAAACACGTGTGCCGGCTGTTGGAAACCATTGACCATCTTGCGTGCAACCGTGATTGGCTACATCCCACGTCATCTTTGCAAATACCAACCATGCGTAGGGGGTATTGCCACCGGTGTCGCAGGTGGGTACTTTGTAGCCTGTAGGACAGGGATCGTAGATGCTCTTCTTGCCGGAAACTCCGCCCCAGTAGTCGTCGTTCGACACGTCAACCCAATCTTTTGTGCGGTAGTCGTTCTCGACGATCTCGTTGCCGAATTCATCTAATTTGCCTGTGTGTTTGTAGGTCATGGCAAAAAACACGTCTGGTTGCATGAGCGATTTGGCAATTGTGCCGTGGTATTCGGTTTTTAAGCGAGTTTTGATAAGTGTCTTGTTGTCAATATCATATAGTGGCTTTTCTCCGTCCACGTTATACGTATAATCATCATTCATGTCGGTCCATTCACAGGCCGGAGCGAGCGGATCTTTGCGCCCCCACTGATAGATCATGCCGAAGGCATCGAAACTGCCCGGAGTTGTGTTGAGTGCACCGAGGTTGCGATCCATGAAGGACCAAGTAGTGCCTAAGGCATTGGCAGGTGTAGTGAACAGCGAAGCGGCCGGGGTGTAGTCAACTACCCAGATATGCCAACTCCACAAGATGGCTCCCGTGGCATCTGCGACAGCAACAACTCCATTGCCACTTTTGGCAGCAGTCCAGACGATGATCCGACGGTCTGCCGTGTATCCGATTTTTTCGATTAGTCCTTGGGTGTCCTGCCATACCAATCGAACTTCTGCGCCTTCTCCGACGGTTTCGGTGGTTGAATTGCCCTTGTGAGAGGCATCAAATACCGCGATACTGCCGGGTGCTACAATGTAGGAGTTGGCCGTGCCATTGGCAGAGACATTGACTGCTTCCTCTGGACAGACTGTTCCGGGAGTGTCGGATGGATCCTCGTCGTTGCTGCACGCTACGGACAGCAAGACACCGCAGACACATGCAAGTGTTGCGAATTTCATAGAAAACGATGTTCCCATTTTTTTGATGTGCTAAAATGATTCTTGCACCTGAGCCGGAATCGATCATTCAAAAGGAAAGAGTGCAGGCGATGTTGGCAAAGGACATGAAAACCCTTGTACGACTATATATAGGTATGCACCCATATAAAGGTCGTAACTTGAGTGCTCATGCGTGGATTACCTAACCATTCTTTCCGTCTGTTTACACAAGACTGTCACAAAACTAATCATTTTTCATCTACTTTCACAAGAAAGAGTGTGAAAAGAAAGATTGTGTGAGTAGAAATGATACAAAAAATGTATTTTGAACCTGTTGTTTGAATTAAATTGATGTAAAAAAAGTCAAAAATATTTACGGAAAAAGTTGTGCAATACGTTGATATT
>JAVXCD010000220.1:0-2629 GCA_036659655.1 Alistipes sp. | reverse complement strand
CGAGCTAAATGAGGATTTATAGGACGGAAACTGGGGCGAAAAGAGCCGAAAAGAACAAGATTAATAAATTTAAAACAACTTCTAAATTGCCGTTTATCCGTTTTTTTCATTACTTTTGTAGGACAAATTTTTATTTTCATTTGCATGGAATATAAAATCGAAAAAAACGCCAAATGCGCGGTGATCGGCTACGGAAGTTGGGCCACGGCTCTGGTAAAAGTATTGACGGAAAACGAACTTCAAGTGGGTTGGTATGTCCGCAACAAAGAGGTACTCGAATCGCTTCTCACGGAGGGACGCAACCCCCGCTACCTGAGTGACACCGAATTCGACGTGTCTCGTATCGCTCCGTGTGATGATCTGAATAAAATTGTCTCGGAGGCCGATATTTTGATTCTGGCCACCCCTTCGGCCTATCTGAAAGATTTTCTCTCCTCGCTGACGGTTTCCCTGCAAGATAAGTTCATCGTCTCGGCCATCAAAGGCATTGTCCCCGATGAGTACCAAACCGTTGTGGAGTATATGCACAACCACTACGACTTGTCGTACAGGCAGATCGGCATCATCACAGGCCCATCTCATGCGGAAGAGGTCGCCTTGGAGCGACTCTCCTACCTGACGGTGGTCTGCACCGATTTGGAAAACGCTCACCTGTTGGGTGATAAGTTGGCGACAAACTACATAAAACGCTCCTTCTCCACCGATCTTTACGGAGTGGAGTATGCCACAATTTTGAAAAATATCTATGCCCTCGCCGTGGGAATGGCCGTGGGGTTAGGTTATGGTGATAATTTTCTGGCGGTGCTGATCTCAAATAGTGCCATGGAGATGGCGCGGTTCCTCGAAGAGAGCCACCCCGATCAGCGCAACCCCCTTGCATCCGCCTACTTGGGCGATCTGTTAGTGACATGCTACTCGACGTACAGTCGCAACCGCCGCTTAGGACTGCTCATTGGCCACGGCTGCACCGTCAAGAGTGCACTCAGCGAAATGACCATGGTTGCTGAGGGCTACTTCGCCGCAGACTGCATCCGTCACATGAATGTCCGTCACCAAGTCGATATGCCGATTGCCAATATGGTCTATCACATATTGTACGACAAAGCCTCGGCTCGCAAGCTGATGAAAGAACTGACTTCTAAACTTATATAGGGAATATGGAAACAATCAAATTAGACATTTCAAAAGCAGGTTTTGCCATTTCGGCCGAAATGCGGAGCGCTGTTCAAACTGCGAATACGCTGCTGCACTCAAAAGAGGGCGAGGGAAACGATTTTCTGGGTTGGGTGAACCTTCCCTCCTCCATTTCATCTGACGACCTCAAGGCGATCAACGCACAGGCTGCTAAACTTAAGAGCAAGGCCGAAGTCATCATCTGCATCGGTATCGGTGGCTCCTATTTAGGTGCAAAAGCCGTGTTAGAAGCTCTAAGCAACCCATTCCAACTCATTCACAAGAAGCAACAGAACCCGATCATTCTCTTCGCCGGTCAGAATATCTCGGAAGATTACATCGCCCAGATGCTGGAGGCTGTGAAAGAGTATTCGATCGCCACCATCGTCATCTCCAAGTCGGGAACAACCACCGAGCCGGCTCTCGCCTTCCGCCTGATCAAGGCCGAAATCGAAAAACGCTACGGCAAAAAAGGTGCTGCCGAGCGCATCGTTGCTGTCACAGACAAGGCTCGAGGTGCACTCAAAACACTGGCCACCAACGAGGGTTACCCCACCTTTATCATCCCCGACGATGTCGGCGGGCGCTTCTCGGTGCTCACACCCGTGGGCTTGCTGCCCCTCGCCGCAGCCGGTATCAACATCAATGAACTCGTGCGTGGCGCACAAGACATGGAGCGTGCAACAGCCGCGGATGTCGCTTTCGAACACAACCCCGCCGCCATCTATGCCGCCGCCCGCAACGAACTCTACAAAAGTGGTAAGAAAATCGAGATCTTAGGCTCTTACGAGCCTACACTGCAATACGTCAGCGAATGGTGGAAGCAACTCTATGGGGAGAGCGAGGGCAAAACAGGAAAGGGAATTTTCCCCGCAAGTGTCACACTGACAGCTGACCTGCACTCCATGGGACAATACATCCAAGACGGTGAACGCACGCTGTTCGAAACTATTATTTCGGTCGTTAAACCCACACACAGAATCGTTGTCGAACCCGACTTTGAGAACCTCGACGGACTGAATTTCCTCGCAGGTAAACGCATCTCGGAGATCAATAAAATGGCCGAATTAGGCGTGCAATTAGCTCACATGGACGGTGGCGTACCCAATATTCGCATTGAGATTCCCACCATCGATGCCTATACCATCGGAGCCCTACTCTACTTCTTCGAAAAAGCGTGTGGCATCAGCGGCTATGTGCTGGGGGTCAATCCGTTCAATCAACCGGGCGTGGAGGCATACAAAAAGAATATGTTTGCCCTGCTCGATAAACCCGGCTACGAAGAGGCTTCGAAAGCCATCAAGGCTCGCTTGTAAACGGCACTATTCGCACAAATTAGCGGGTTGGAATCTATCCAACCCGCTAATTGTTTTTTGTGCTCTATACAAAATTTAAAGCATGCTTTTCGAGAGGCCGCAAAGTTACAATGTACGATCCTCGAGCCTGTCGAGAGGTC
>JAVXCD010000219.1:0-2645 GCA_036659655.1 Alistipes sp. | reverse complement strand
AGTGCGAAAAAAAAGGCTTTAGTACTTAATATGCCAAAGCCTTTTTTGTACCCTCGTCGGGGATCGAACCCGAATCGCAGGTTTAGGAAACCCGTATTCTATCCATTGAACTACAAGGGCTTAGGATGTTTTTATTTTTTAAAGAACTCGTTTTATTTTAAGCCTCATATCTACTTTTTTTTGATGCTATCTAAATTTATATCTTAGGGTTAGGAAACCCTCGTTCTATCCCTTGAACTATGGAGCCAATTCTATTTTTCTTCTCCTCGCACCTCAGCCGTCACAGCCGAAAATTCCGCCTGTGTGAGGAATACGATCTTCGCAAACCGTCTATATTCTGTCGCCTCCACTACGAGATGAAAGGTTGTGGTGCCTGAGGCCACGGCCTCCTCCGTCTGCTCGCTGAGAACCAGACCGCGGCTGATTGCCTTGCCTGTTGCATCCACGCTTTTGTAAAATAAACGGGACACAGGTTCACCCTGTCCGCAGGAACGCCACTGAACAAGTGCCGTGACATCGCACGAAGAGCACAGAGATTGGATCCGGCAATGTGTAACCTCATAATCAGACACATTTGGGCTGATCTCAAATGGAATATCTCGTTCGTAAATCTCCGCAAATAGTGGTGTGAGTTGCTCATGTAACCCATCCACCTGCTCAGCAGAGAGTAAATGCCCTTGAGAATCCTGCTGCTTGATGAATTTGCAGATTTGGTTCGGAAGCGTCCCGAATGTCGCGTTGACACGTCCGCGCAACACATGGAAACAGATCGGCAAAAATAACAGTAAGAGCGTAATTAGTTTCATGATCCTAAAATTTGCGGCGCATTCCAATCAAGGATGCGCCGCAAAGATAACTATTTTTGATGAAAAACTTTCTTTTTCAAAAATTAGAATTTGAAATTCAGCCCCATTGAGAAGGTGTGTGCCGATAGAGAGTAGTTGCCTGAGAATGGTTGATTAGCGACTTTTCCGGCAGCAGAGGCGGCAACTTCGGGTGTTGCACCTTGAGCAATAGCACCTGCATAAGTGATTTTGTAGGCGAGTGAGTTGAAGTAGGGATAGGAACCCGTGCGCTCCGGATCGGCCGACGAAATGTAGCCGTAAGCAAGGTCGATTGACATGAATTTGGTGGGACGGATACTCAGACCGGCGGTGTAAGACACTTTGGTCATCGAGGGGGTCTCCGGATTCAAATAATCGCTACGTACAGGGCTCTCATCCACATACATACCCATACGTGCTGTGAGGTATTTGTTGGCATGAAACTGACCTCCGAAGCGGAAAATCAGGGTGTTTGCATAATTTTTTTCCGAGTCAATGTCTTCGAGTTTAAGTTCTTTCTCGTTGAACGATACATTCAGATTTTGGTAGGCGCTCCAGCCCACCCACTGCAAATCTACGGCAAATTCCCATTTATGCGTCGGTCGGAAACTCACTCCCCACGTCAGATTGGCGGGCATAGGCAATTCGGCGGTAAAGGTACCTTTGTCGAGAGCCGGAATGAATCCCGTAGCCTCTAAAATCTGCTTCACTTGCGGATTCAGAAAGTGCAATTCGCCGGTGCCCTTCTCTGCTTTCATGGTCATCTTCGAGCGGTAGGTGAAACCCAGTGACCACTGCTCGTTGATGTCGTACATGATACCTAAGTTCACGCCGAAAGCAACTTTTGCATCGCCCTGTAACTTGGCAGATACCAGTGCATTGTCACCGGCAGCGGTGATAGCGGGTGCATACTGACCCATGCCTGCTGCGGTGAGAGCCGTGGCAATCAGTCCATTGGTGGTACTGCCTACGGGTAACATCGAACGCGAAAGATCGAAGTTGCCCCACGAGATCATCAGACCGGCACCGATGGAGACCTTGTCGCAAATTTTATACGATACGGTGGGCTGCACGGAGAAGGATTGGAGGTTGATGCTCTGAATTAGGTGAGCTCCTGCCCAATTATCACCCCAGTTCATGGCCGAACCGTAGGGGGTGGTGAGACTGATGCCCAATGCTAATTTGTCGATGGGTTTGTAGTTGAAGTAGAGATAGAGAGGGGTCGATAGTTTGTTATCGGCATCGGCTGAGTAGGGAGCTTTGCCCGTATAATCATTGTTGGCGGTGAAGGTGGCATAGGTTTTGATACCTGTAATACCTGCCGAAATGTCGAATTTCGAAGTTTGAAAGGCGGTTGCAGCGGGATTGAAATGGATGGATTCGGAGTTGAGTTTCATACCGGTACCTACGTGTCCCATACCGAGTTGTTTTGCTGAAAGGGTGTTTACCTGATAACCCTCGGCAAACACAGACGTGGTCATGGCAACAGAGGCAAGAAGTAGAAAAAGTTGTTTCATAATTAGTTTAATTGGTGAATACTCTCGTGATCTTGTTTTGTGAAAATCGGTGGCAAAAGTAGGTAAACAATCTTCATTATCAAAATTTATTGGCCTAAAACTCCTTAAAACTATACCAAAATGTATACATTTGGCTTATTTGTCCGTTTTATTAAATATGTATTTGGCCTGAGAATGATACACATTGCCTCTTTGTCCTTTTGACAAGACACAAGGACAAAGAAAAAGATTTTGCGTCGTATAAAACACATCCCGATCCTCGAGCTTGTCGAGAGGTCGCAAAGACACTTGAAGGTACTCGATC
>JAVXCD010000218.1:0-2641 GCA_036659655.1 Alistipes sp. | reverse complement strand
TAAAATCGGATTTACAGAACAAAAACAGGAACAAAAATAGCTCTAAAATAACTTCGGTAACAAATTCAAACAGTTTCTTATCATAATAAGCAACGCGAAGCATCCGAAACCCACTTTCTGAGATAAAAACAGAGACCTATGTTACGAAATTGTTAAATTTATTTAAAATATTATTAAATAATTTGCACAATTCAAATATCCCGCTTATCTTTGCAGAGAAGTTTTAAGGTTCATTTAGGTTAGTAGTTTTAGGTTGGTTGAGGAAACAGTGGTGAAGGGTGCGAACCCCGATCCCGTGTTTCCTTATTTTTTTACACCCTCTTCACACGCCACATTGCGTTTCAGGCGTTCCAGACCGCTACGCGTGAGGGGCGTTTTGCCAAAGCGCAAAGCAAATTCCGTTTCACTCATCGCCAGCCACTGCGCGACATTCATGCGGAGCGGATCAAAGAGCGGATCAAACGACCGATTGGTGTGGACGGGTGCTTTTTGATTGTAGGGGCAACAACTCTGACAGCGGTCACAGCCGAAGATCCAACCGTCGAGATCCGGCCGATTGGCGGAAGCCTGCTCGATGGTGTGGCAGGATATACAACGTGTCGTATCGATGGTTCTTACGTCGGAAATGGCATCTGTCGGGCAACTCTCCAAGCAATTGTGGCAACGCCCGCAGCGTACCCCCTCAAAAGGTTCATCGTAGCAATCTACCGGTTCGGTCAGCAGCAACTCGCCCAACACAACATAAGAGCCCAAGCGCGGGGTTACAAGCAGCGACTGTCGACCGATCCATCCCAATCCCGCCTCTACGGCAAGCTGCTTTTCCAATAGTGGCGCCGTATCCACAAATGCCCGCCCTGTCAGTTGCGGATTCGCCTGTTTCAAGGTGGTGAACATCGCTTGCAACATCCGTTTGAGGATGACGTGATAATCCTCCGCGCAGGCATAGGAGGCGATTTTTGTGCGGAAATCGGGCGGATAACCCGCTCCGATCGGATTTTTGTAACTCACGGCGCAAACCACCGCCGTCTGTGCATTTTCGACCAACCGTCTCGGATCGAATCGTTTGTCTAAATTTCGTTCCAGATAGGTCAAGCTCGATTGATGTCCCTCGTCAAGCCAAGCACGAAAATATTGCTCGTTGTCGGCCATGTGGTGACAACGCGTGATTCCGCAAAGATCGAATCCTGCATCAGCGGCAAGTTTTTTGATATGAAGACTTTGAAGCACGGTGTAATTTTGAGGTAAAAGTAGTACTTTTATCTGAAAAGTTAGTACATTTGTGGCAACTTTGCGCTTTTGAAGTGCAACCAATAGATTAGAAAAATATGACTGTCAATACACTTTACGAACTTGTCAAAAATAGTGTAGAAAAATTCGCATCGAAGATTGCCTACACCATGTATGAAGGTGATAATGTGACCTTTGCTGAGGTGGGTGAGCGCATATCGAAAGTACAGGAACTCCTTCTTTCGGCAGGCTTAAAGGAGGGTGATAAGGTAGCAATTCTAAGTAGTAATATGCCCAATTGGGGTGTTTGCTATTTGGCTGTCACCTCAGCGGGTATGGTGATTGTCCCCATCCTTCCCGACTTTTCGGGGGAGGAACTTGATCAAATTATCGCGCATTCCGAAGCCAAAGCACTGTTCGTGTCGGACAAACTTTTTGCCAAACTATCCAAAACGACCATTGATTCATTGCATGTCGTCATTCGCACAAAGAACCTCGGTGTCATTGCGCAAAAGATCCATGCCAAAGGCTCGATGGCTATTCCTAAACCGGAAGATTTGGCAGCAATTATCTATACGTCGGGTACAACTTCCAAACCGAAGGGTGTGATGCTTACGCATTATAACCTGTGTACACATATCAAAATCTGTGCAACCATATTTCCCGTGGATGGCGACGATGTGTTCCTCTCGGTATTGCCGCTCTCGCACACCTATGAGTGCTCGATCGGCATGATCTATCCGTTTTCCATGGGCACACGTGTGACCTATTTGGATCGCCCGCCTACGGCTTCGGTGCTGATGCCCGCTTTACGGGGTGTGCGGCCGACAGTGATGTTGATTGTGCCGTTGGTCATCGAAAAAATTTATCGCTTTCAGGTGTTGGCCAAATTCAACTCCAACGGATTCTGGCGCACTCTTTATAAAATAGGATTCATGCGTCGCTATCTCCACCGTGTAGCGGGCAAGAAACTTAAAAAGGTATTCGGCGGCCGGCTTCGGTTCTTGGGAATCGGAGGAGCCAAACTCGACGTGGGTGCCGAGCAATTTATGCTGGAGGCGCGATTCCCCTATGCCATCGGTTACGGCCTGACGGAAACCGCACCACTGATTGCGGGTGCCGCCCCGTCGCAAGTGCGCTTGGGCTCCACGGGACCGACAGCACCCGGTGTGCAGTTGCGTCTGGAAAACATCAATCCCGACACCAAACAGGGTGAGATTGTTGCCATGACCCCCTGCGCTATGGCCGGATACTACAAGAATCCCGAGGCCACCAAGGAGGTTTTCACCGACGACGGTTGGTTTCGTACGGGCGATTTGGGCTATTTCGATGCCGACGGTTGGCTCTACATCAAAGGTCGCCTGAAAAACATGATCGTAGGTCCCAGCGGCGAGAACATCTACCCCGAAGAGAT
>JAVXCD010000217.1:0-2653 GCA_036659655.1 Alistipes sp. | reverse complement strand
TTAATACCCTTCGAAGCCGTGCCCATATAGGCAGATGCACCGACGCTACTGAAAGCCGTCACACCGAACGAGCCGGAGGCCAGAAACTCCGTGTTGTTGTCTACCGGATTACCTCGCGACACATTTTTGTAGGTGCCGAACCCGATCGCGTTGTCCATCTTGTTGATATCAGAATCAACCACATTTTCTTTTGAGCACCCGACCATCATGGCGGCTGCTGCCAATGTTAATAATAAACCTGTTTTCATGTTTTTTTTCTGTTTAATGAATAAGTTATAATTAGTTGTGTGTTATATATATTGTTATACCGGTAAGCCAATCTCAACATCCTGCCACTCTTCCACATCCGGATTGAACGGGCCATCGCCATTACCGATGGCTTCGGGAAGGCTGATCTCCACACGGATTTTATGGACGTATTGCATCCCGTCAAACGATGTTTTTATCTCTTTATTTACATCCACAGTCACAGGATGCGTCTTGCCGTCAATCAAGACGAAATTCATGATCAACAGCTTGTTGGCCTTCCCATTCGTGGCATCGGGTGGTCCGAAGGAGGTGATTTGCTTGCTGATCGTAGCCCGTTTGTGATTCGCGGGATCCACCACCCTATTGTTCAACACAAACTCGTAACTGATCAACCCGTCCGTCTTGGTCGACAGGCCGACAAATTTACCCTGCGCCATGTCGGTGAGCAGCGAACGGGGTGCTCCGGCGGCAGAGGTGATGTTGTTCACCGTCACCTCAATATCTATCAACTCGGTGATACGCATTGGCGTGACCGTCAATTCTTTGGCAATATCATAATGTCCGGAAAGAGGCTTGTCGTAGAAATATTGCACATCCTCCGTGTGAATCACCAGATCCTTGACCAAAGCCGTCGCCATGACATCGCATCCGCTGCCATAATGAGCCTCGGACTGCGAAGGTAAAAGATTGTACTTCGATTCACTGCTCGAGATCACAAGCGCTTGGAAGGTGGACAGATTCTGATCCGCCACAAAATCAAGGTTGTTCAACTCTTCGGGCGTGTCATTGTGGAAGAGAAGATCGTAGGTGCCAACAGGTAACGCCACATCAATGGAGTTGGGATTGCTGCTCACCACACACGGACAGGTAATGTTGCCCGTCGCATGGTCGAAAGCATACGCCGACACACCATTGGGATCGGGTTGCGACTTGCTCCAGTCCACATGCACCCGCACCACGGCGCGCTCATCACCGGCATAATATAAATGATCGCGATGACAAGAGGTAAAAAGGATGGCAAAACAAAAACAGCCTAAGATTAATCTATTTTTCATTTTACACGTCCTCCTTTCTTTGTGGTTTTGTAGTGTAAAAGATAGACCAGCGAAATTTTCGCCGAGGTGGGGCCAAACCAGCCCCGCTGCTTCGTTTCCCACGGGAATCGGAACACTTTAATGTTGCCAAATCGGGTGTCTAAGACCTTATCGTATTTTTTGTAGTCACTTTGCAAGTAGCCCAGACCCAACAGATACTCCATACGCCACGACTTGCCGATCTTATGGGCAAAGCCGCATTGGATGCCCACGTCGAAGAACTCGCCCTGTATACCGTTTTTATCGAAGAATTGCAGATCATACTTGCCGCCGCCGCCATACACGCCGACACTCCAGCCGCAAAGTACCTCCCGCTTCTCCCGATTGCCAAACCAATACTTCACAGCAGCATGGCCTGTGAGGATTTGCATGGTCCAATTCGAACTCTCAGCCTGCCACCACGGGAACATCCATTCGCCCGAAACAGACCATCGCTTCCCGATCGGGACTTCTAATTCAATGTTGAGAGCCGTCGCAGCATCAAAAAGGAGGTTGGTCTTGATGGCGAACAAAGGCTTTCTTATATACTCAACAACAGGATCTTGGGCTGCGGGGGAGGGTGAGACCGACTCCGGTGCGGGGGTAGGCTCCTGTACGGGCGCGGGTTCCGGTGTAGGTTCCGGTGCAGGTTCCGGTGCAAGCGTAGGTTCCGGCGCGGGTTGAGCTGCTTTTGGATAAAAAACAACGCAGGTAGTACCGGAACGGAGATCGCTCAAACCCGTTCGTTCGATGTAACGCCAAGCCTCGCCGCCGCCGATTTGCCTTAATCGCCACTCTTTGGTCGCAGGATTAACGGTTGTATGGATTGTTTGTAATACTTTGTCACGATAGGGAACGTTCGAATCGGCCTCAACCAAACGCTGAAGTCCCGACCAATTCTCATCAATAGAATGGGTGTGGATCAGATGTTGATCTATTTTGGGATATTTCCAGACAATATACCCCTTCACCGCCTTGCTACGTTGTTGCGCCAATCGCCTATTGTGCTCAAAATTACCCTCCGGAGAGGCGGTAGCCATCACCTGAATCGAATCCAAGGACGATAAAACCACCGAATCCCTCAGCAACGCATCCAAATCAGCAAGCGACTGCGCATTACCCCTATATCCTCGCTCCAGCGTCACCTTGTCAAATCGAAAGTAGAGAACAAAATTCTCAGGCTTATCTTTCTCCTGTTGAGGTGATTGCGCATAGCTGCTATTGCAATAGCCAGACGCGGCTATGAACATTAACATAATCACAAATCCCTTGTGCATCATACTTTTAATAACATTAAAATTCGATGACTCAATTTTTCCGGTGGAAGTTTT
>JAVXCD010000216.1:0-2690 GCA_036659655.1 Alistipes sp. | reverse complement strand
GACAGGCTCGAGGATCGTGAGTTGTGTTTCCAAAGTCTTTGCGACCTCTCGACAAGCTCAAGGATCGTGAACAGATCCTGTTAGAGACAAGTGTAAACCGGCTCCTCAACAAGAAGCCCGATTTGATCATTCGCTCTTTTTATAATTATACCCGACCTGCTTAAATTCATAAAGCAGGTCGGGTATAATTTTACGGATCTTTAGGCGGATTTATTTCACCACCTCAAAATCTTCTTTTCCTACACCGCAAAGAGGGCAAACCCAGTCGTTGGGGAGATCTTCGAATGCCGTACCCGGAGCAATGCCTCCATCAGGGTCACCTATTGCGGGATCATAGATCCAATCGCAGACTGTACATTGATACTTTTTCATCGTCGTAAATTTTTAAGGAACATTATCTGTATTTGTTGGAAATCAGCGTCATAAACTCTTCCCGCGTGCGGTGGTCGGAGAGGAAAATACCTGTAAAAGCCGATGTTGTGGTGGCAGAACCTTGTTTTTCTACGCCACGCATCTGCATACACATGTGGCTGGCTTCGATCACCACAGCTACCCCCATCGGGTTCAGAGCCTCTTGGATGCAGTCGCGAATCTGTACCGTCAAACGCTCCTGCACCTGTAGCCGTCGGGCATAGCACTCTACCACACGGGCAATTTTCGAAAGACCCGTGATGTGGCCGTTGGGGATGTAGGCCACGTGTGCTTTGCCGTAAAACGGCAACATGTGGTGCTCGCAAAGCGAGTAAAGTTCAATGTCCTTGACCAGCACCATCTGCTTGTATTCCTCTTTGAAAATTGCAGATCGAAGGATCTCCCGCGGATCTTCGGCATAGCCTTTCGTAAGAAAAGAGATGGCTTTGGACACTCGTTCCGGGGTTTTCAGCAGCCCTTCGCGGTCGGTATCCTCCCCCAAAAGTTTCAATATCTCGGCGTAGTGAACCTTCAACTTTTCAATGGTATCGGGATTAAAAATCTCCTCTTTCTGATATGTTTTTGTCTCCATGGTCGGCAAAAGTAAGTTATTTTCTCTGCATCTGCAAAAATTCGACGAATTTCCGCACGGCGCGTGCACGGTGTGATACGGCATTTTTCTCGTCGGCCGACATCTCGGCAAAAGTTTTGGTTGAGCCCTCCGGAATAAATAAGGGGTCGTAGCCGAATCCGCCGCAACCGGCTTCTTGCATGGCAATGTGTCCCGAGACGATGCCCTCGAACTGATACTCCCGTCCCTCCAAAATCAACGAGATAACCGTGCGGAAGCGTGCTCGGCGGTTATCGGCCGTAGATAGATTGTGTAGTAGCAGTCGATTGTTGGCGGCGAAGTCGTGTCCGTCTGTGGCGTAGCGGGCCGAGTGTACCCCCGGTGCACCGCCCAAGGCCTCCACCTCCAGTCCTGTGTCGTCGGCAAAACAGTCGAGACCCGTGCGGTCATGGAGGTAGTGCGATTTCTGCGAGGCATTACCCTCGAGTGTAGCCTGCTCCTCCGGAATATCCTCTGTCACACCGCATTCACGGGGTGTGACCAGTTCGAAACCGGCACCGAGGACGGCTTGCACCTCGCTTAATTTGTGCGCATTATTGGTTGCAAAGATGATTTTCATTATCTGATAACCTCCATTTTTTCGAGTTTGTTATCCAAATTAATCTTGTCGATGATGGTCTTGACCAGTGTATCCATGTCCGATTCGGGCATGTAGTTGGCCGGACACACGTGACTTACGCGGTTGTCGCGAATCAGCGAGGCCATCTCCTTGAGAGCCCCTTTTTGGTCGGGATTGTAGACCGCGATGGAGTGTCCGCCGAAGTTCTTCACCAGCCGCATGCAGGGGATGTCGGTGGTGCCGTCGCCCACGTAAATCATGTGCTTGAATGGCACGGGGCGATCTGCTTCGGCAATGTATTGATTCACCAGTTTGCTGTCGAACACCGATTCTACGCCTTTGTTGATCTTGAACATGAACTGCGTTTTGTTGGTGTAGTTGACCGCTACGGCAGGCCAGTAGGCGATGCCATCCACGTCGTAGAGGAAGGAACAGGCGTAGATCTTGCGAAATTCATGGGCGATCTCCGTCCCTTCGATGATCTCTTTGAGGCCCGATGAATTAATATAGTGCAAGATGCGGATTCCGCGCTCTTCTCCATAAGCATTGATCCGCGCAAACCACTCTCGCACACCCTGATACAACGTCACATGACGACCGGACTCTTGGAAAGCCTCCCGTTTGAGTGACAGCCCTTTCGACTTGGCCTCCTGAATCATCTTGGCCATGTAGGTCAGCACCATGTCCGCATCTTGCTCCTCAGCCAGTGAGTTTGCGTCGTGCCAAAATTCCTTGTTGCTCTTGCCCACGGCCGGAATAAAATCATATTCCTGCATGTTTCCGGGGGCAAGGGTGCCGTCGAAATCATAGATCAGGGCAACTGTCAATTTACATTTCATCGTACTTATATTAAGAAATTTAAACAGTTTCTAATTTGAAACTCAAAGATAAACATTTTTTCACTATTTTTGCAGGTACAGGCCTAAGAAGCTGTACCATATAGATGAACTGCACTCTTTCCTGCCCTTTTCGGTCTCTTTCTCGCCCATAGGAGTGGCAAACAGGCCGAAGGATTGTCTCTAAGAAACTGTTTTAAATTTATTAATCTCGTTCTTTTCGGCTCTTTTCGCCCCGGCTTTCGTCCTGTAA
>JAVXCD010000215.1:0-2728 GCA_036659655.1 Alistipes sp. | reverse complement strand
CAAGTCGGAAGGACAGAGCAGAGCAGAGCAAAAAACATGTACGATCCTCGAGCTTGTCGAGAGGTCGCAAGGTCACGGTGCTGATTGTCTTTGCGACCTCTCGACGGGCTCGAGGATCGAGTACTCCAATCTTTGATCGGTGCAAATTTATCAGCCAACAAAAAATACCGCTTGCTCCTTTATATATAGGTGTAATTTATGACACACTTAAAATATCCGACAAATCAAACAGATAATCCATTTTTTTTGTTACTTTTGAGGAAAAATGAACAGCCAAATGGAAAACGAAAACAAGATAGCGAAAATCCCCTGTTTCACCGTGCACGACCTACGGGTGATGTCAGGTATTCCAGAAGATCAATTATCGGAGTGTTTGATCGCCCACAGCAGTACAAATATGGATGTATTCAACCACCCTTGCCGCATTGATGCGTTCATTTTTGGGGTCTGCACAGAAGGAGAAAGCATCGCCAGTTCCAATCTTAACGAATTTCGACTGTCGCAAAACGACCTATTCATGGTGAGCCCGAAAACTATCGTGCAAATAAAATCAATCACCAAATTCAAAGCCCACATCATCGCCATATCCCCTGTATTGATGAGCCAAATACATGTCGATATTAAGAACATCACACCGCTGTTTCTGAAATTCGGTAGCCATCCGCACCTGTCACTTTCGAGTGCTGATTGCCTTTCGTTGCGCAACTTCATCTCCCACATCGAGGTGGAACTCACCCGTCCCGAAAGCATCTTTACCCACGACATTCTGCGCGGATTAATCTCGACAACCATCTACAAAATCGGCGACATTCTACATCGCAGTTTTCTATTTTCAGGCAAGGAAAATGAGCAGGGATCACGCGCCGAAGAGTATTTCAAGCAATTTATGCAATTGCTCAACGACCACTATAAGTCGGAGCGAACCGTGGGTTTCTACGCACAACAAATGTGTGTGTCACCAAAATATCTCACCACACTCATCAAACGCATCAGCGGGAAATCGGTTTCGGAATGGGTGGATAATTTTGTGACTCTCGAAGCGAAAACCCTGCTGAAATACTCGGATATGAGCATACAGGAGATTGCCTACCACCTAAATTTCCCCACACAGTCCTTTTTCGGCAGTTATTTCAAACGCAACACTGGCTTCTCACCCTCCCAATACAAAGCAGAGTAAAAAACTGTTTTAAATCATTCCGATTCACTGTTGTACAAGGTGTTGTAACAGCCCACTCAAGGGTTGTGTCGGCTTCGAGGTGGACAAGACAATTCCCGCATTTCGAGGCGCAATAACTTGTTAGATGAAGTGAATTTTTTACAAATTTTTATTACCTTTGTAAGAGAGAACCTAACAGACTCTGACAGAAAGCAATGAAAGAATTAGATAAAGCATCTCATCTGAATGAGCGACACAACCGCATCATGGAGATTATGCGCCAACAAAATGCAGTTTCTGTTTCCGCATTGGCTACACTAATGAACGTCTCCGAAGTGACCATCCGCAAGGATCTTACCTTCTTGGAAGACCAGCATTTTCTCTATCGCGTACACGGATCTGCCATTCTAATTAATCGCTATATCAACGATCGCAGCATGGCGGAAAAAGAACAACTATTGGCCGATGAGAAACGCGGGATTGGCATTTATGCAGCCTCCTTAGTTATGCCGCGAGATACGATCATGGTGGCCTCAGGATCAACCACGCAAGCCTTTGCACGCGAGATCGTTGTCAACGACCACCTGACGGTCATCACCTCCACTTTCAGTGTCGCCTCGACGTTGGCCGGCAAGAGCAATGTGGATGTTATTCAGTTGGGCGGCATGGTGCGCGACAGTTCTATGGCGGTGATCGGGCCATTTGCCGAGCAGATGCTCGCAGGGCTCTCGTGCAGCAAACTTTTCATTGGTGTCGACGGTGTCGATCTGGAATACGGGCTGACAACCACCAACCACATGGAGGCCAACCTTCATCGGCAAATGGTCAGTGCCACCCAGAAAGTAATCGTTCTGGTTGACTCCTCGAAGTTCGGACGACGGGGATTCAGCAAAATCTGCGACTTAGATATGGTGGATCAGATCATCACAGACGCAAGCACACCCCTGAATGTAGTCGAAAAATTGCAGGATTCGGGTATCGAGGTGACCGTTGTCAATGCCGACGGCGTACCGATTTAGTCATTCGCAAAACACCCAAAACAACCCACCACTCGCTCTCTATTCTTTCTTTGGAGAAAGAATCAAAGAACATCCGACAGAGCAAAAACATGCACGATCCTCGAGCCTGTCGAGAGGTCGCAAAGGACTTTGAAAACACAGTACACGATCCTCGAGCCTGTCGAGAGGTCGCAAAGGACTTTGAAAACACAGTTCACGATCCTCGAGCCTGTCGAGAGGTCGCAAAGGATTTTGAAAACACAGTTCACGATCCTCGAGCTTGTCGAGAGGTCGCAAAGGATTTTGAAAACACAGTTCACGCTCCTCGAGCTTGTCGAGAGGTCGCAAAGACAATCAGCACCGTGACCTTTGCGACCTCTCGACAAGCTCGAGGATCGAAAACAAACAGGCGACCTCTCGACAAGCTCGAGGAGCGAATGTGTTTTATACAATGGAAGATGACTCCCCGTCCGATAAAAATCTTTCTCTCTCATTCTTTCTTTGAAGAAAGAATCAAAGAACATCCGACGGACAAAAAAGACTAAAATCGAAGGTCTAACATTGAAAACGGATG
>JAVXCD010000214.1:0-2761 GCA_036659655.1 Alistipes sp. | reverse complement strand
AAATCGGATTTACAGGGCGAAAACCGGGGCAAAAAGAGCCGAAAAGAGGAGATTAATAAATTTAAAACAGTTTCTTAGGCAACTTTATATTTTCACCACATAGATTACCGTAGAATGCACATTTTGTCAGATCTTCATCGTAACGCCAAGACCCTTGTGATGCCGCTGGCCATGGTGGTTGGGGCGTTGTTATGCCGCCCGATTGCGGCACTTGAAGTGCTGTCGCACCAGATGATTACGCCTTCGCTCATCTTTCTGATGCTCTTTTTCACTTTCTGCCGCGTCAAGCCTAAACGGATGCGGCTGGAACCGTTGCATTTGTGGATGCTGACTTTTCAGGTAGTGGTCAGCGTTGGCGTTTATCTGCTGATCCGACCCTTCGATGTCATCATTGCACAGGGAGCCATGATCTGTGTGCTGGCTCCGATCGCGATGGCGGCTGTGGTGTTGGGGGGGATGCTGGGCGCGAATGTCACCACCATGGCCACTTATAGTCTGCTGTGTAATATGGTCATTGCGTTGGTGGCTCCCGTCATTTTATCACTGACGGGCAATGGCGAATGTACGTTTGTCGAGATCATCGCCCGCATCGCACCGCTGCTGATTATGCCATTTGCCGGAGCGCAGGTGTGTCGATTCTTCGCGCCACGCACCGCGCATTGGGTGGCGAACCACAGCCAACTCTCATTTTATCTGTGGCTGTTCTCGTTGACCGTGATTATCGGCCGCACAACGGCCTTTATCCTCGATCTGCACGACGCTTCGTTCTCCACGGAGATCGGCTTGGCTGTCGTGGCCTTGGTGATCTGTCTGGTGCAGTTTAAGGTGGGACGGATGCTCGGCCGTCATTATGGTGATGCGACGGCCGGTGGACAGTCACTGGGTCAGAAAAATACCGTATTGGCCGTCTGGATGGCACAGTCGTTCCTCAATCCGATCTCCTCCATTGCACCAACGGCCTATATCGTCTGGCAGAACATCGTGAACTCCTATCAGATTTATCGACAAGAGCATAAGGCCGACCGCTTATAAGGTTTGGCTGATTTGCGCCACCGTAGCACCTACGAATGAAATCAGATCGGCAGGTGTGATGCAAATCTGCACGCCGCGAATACCGGCACTGATGTAGATGCGGGGGTGCTCCGTTGCGGTGTGATGGAGAAAGGTGGGGAATGTTTTTTTCATTCCGATGGGTGAACAACCGCCACGGATGTAGCCTGTCACCTGTACCAACTCCTTCATCGGAATCAAATCGACTTTCTTGTTGCCCGATATTTTTGCCGCCGCCTTGAGATCAACTTCATGATTTCCGGGTACCACACAGACGAAATATCCTGTGCGATCGCCTTTGAGCACCAGCGTTTTGAACACACATTCGATCGGTTCCCCCAATTGCTCGGCCACGTGCGTAGCCGATAGGTGATCTTCGTCCACCCGATAGGGTATCAGCGTATATTCGATCTTCGCCCGATCGAGTAGCCGTGCCGCATTTGTTTTATCTGTTTTTGCTGCCATTGTGCAAAAATAACCATTTTTCGGGCAAAATCTACTATCTTTGCGGTCAATTTAAGTAGAAAAGATCATGATACAGGGCGTTATATTCGACATGGACGGCGTATTGGTTGACAACTCTCCCATGCACATCAAGGCATTCGAAATTTTCTGTGCACGCTATGGCGTGACGGATTGGAGACCGAAATTAAGTTCGGCATTTGGCCGCGGTAACGACGATATCATGTCGCTCATCATGCCGGAAGCGGTGATCCGTGCGAAGGGTTTTCAAGCCCTTGCCGACGAAAAGGAGGCGATCTATCGCGAGATTTATGCACCTGTGATCCGTCCTGTTGCAGGGTTGGTTGAGCTACTCCGACAATTACGCACTGTGGGCGTGCCGTGTGCCGTGGGTTCCTCCGGTTGCAAAACGAACGTTGATTTTGTACTTGAGCGATGCGCCATTGCCGAATATTTCGATCAAATCGTGTGTGGCGATCAAGTTGCTCACTGCAAGCCTGACCCCGAAATCTATCTCACAGCTGCGGCAAAATTGGACTTGACACCCGCCCGGTGTCTGGTTTTTGAAGATGCCAAATCGGGAATCGAAGCGGCAAAAAGAGCCGGCATTCGGCGCGTGGTGGCTTTAGCAACTACGTTGTCGCGTGAGGTGCTTGCTAACGAAACCGAAGCGGATTATATTATCGACGACTTCTGTGCTTTGACCGATACTGCTGCGCTGACGCAGCAACTGCAAAACTAACGGCTATGTGGAGAGGCGTGTTGACAATCTTACTGCTGGTTGTGTCCAATGCTTTCATGACTTTGGCGTGGTACGGACACATTGCTTTTAAGTCTAAATTGGAGCGGTTTGGGCTGGCCGTCATTGTGTTGCTGAGTTGGAGTATCGCCTTGTTCGAATACATTTTTCAAGTGCCGGCCAATCGTATTGGCAGCATGCAATATGGCGGTCCGTTCTCCATCTGGGAACTAAAAATCATTCAAGAGGTGATCTCTCTGATGGTTTTTACTGTTTTTGCTGTGGTCTTCCTGAAGTCCGACACCCTGCGCTGGAATCATCTGGCGGGCTTCTGCTGCCTGCTCCTTGCCGTCTACTTCATCTTTCGGAAATAAGGGATCAAGATGAAATTCCGGTGGGAAGAATAAATTAGACAAGAGGATCGTGTAGGGGTTTGCTCAAACAGGAAACGTTCACGATCCTCGAGCCTGTCGAGAGGTCGCAAGGGCACGGTGCTTGGTTGTCTTTGCG
>JAVXCD010000213.1:0-2801 GCA_036659655.1 Alistipes sp. | reverse complement strand
CAAAGACTTTGAAAACAGAATGCACGATCCTCGAGCTTGTCGAGAGGTCGCAAAGTCCCTGTACTGATTACCTTTGCGACCTCTCGACAAGCTCGAGGATCGTGCATTGTTTCCTTTGCGACCTCTCGACAAGCTCGAGGATCGTGCATTGTTTCCTTTGCGACCTCTCGACAGGCATGAAAATCGAATAAGGTCAGCCGTATTTTACCACCTTAGATCTTTTCCAGTTCTACGGTGAAGTGGCGCAGAATGGGAGCTTCGAAGGTAATGCGGTAGCCGGAGGTGATCTCCGTACGCCGCTCGTAGATGTTGCGGCAGGCAGCGGCAATCACGCGGATGTGGTTGTCGGTGTAGACACGGCGGGGAATGGCCAGACGCAGCAGTTCGAGTTTGGGATAACGGTTCTCGTGTGTCTCAGGATCACGGTCGGCGAGAATGGACCCGATCTCCACGCCGCGAATACCGGCTTCAAGATAGAGTTCTACACCCAGTGTTTGGGCAATAAATTGCTCTTTCGGCAGGTTGGGCAGCACCTTTTTTGCATCAATAAAGATGGCATGACCGCCTGCGGGGCGCTGGTAGGGCACACCGTATTCATCCAGCAGGTCACCCAGCAGTTTCACTTGACGGATGCGGGCATCGAGTTGCTCGAACTCCGTATTTTCGTCCAAACCGACAGCCAGCGCATTCATGTCGCGGCCGGCCATGCCACCGTAGGTGATGTAGCCTTCGAACATGATATTGAAAGACATGGCTTTTTTGTAGAGAGCCTCGCTGCGCATTGCCACGAAGCCACCCATGTTGACCACACCGTCTTTCTTTGCTGAAATGGTCATCAGATCGGCATAGGTGTAGGTTTCGCGGACAATCTCCTTGATGGTCTTGTGTTCGTAACCCTTCTCACGGGTCTTGATGAAGTAGGCATTCTCGGCAAAACGGGCGGAATCCATCAGCAGCGGGATCTCGTAGCGACGGCACAACTCGGCTGTTTCGCGGATGTTGCGCATCGATACGGGCTGTCCGCCGGCGGTGTTGTTGGTGATGGTGAGCACCACACAGGGAATTTTCTCTTTGGGGTAGGTCTTGAATACTTTTTCGAGCTTTTCAATGTCCATTTCTCCCTTGAACGGTAACTCTTTCTGTGTGTCGGCAGCCGCATCAATGGTGCAATCGATGGCGGTGCAGTGGCGGAATTCGATGTGTCCTTTGGTGGTGTCGAAATGCGAGTTGCCGGGGACGATGTCTCCCGCGGTGAGTAGGGCTGAGAAGATCACATTCTCGGCGGCACGACCTTGGTGTGTGGGCAGAAAATAGGGCATACCGAAGATCTGTTCGATAGTCTGCTTGAGACGGTAGAACGAAGAGGCTCCGGCATAACTCTCGTCACCGGTCATGATGGCTGCCCACTGCTGGTCGCTCATCGAGCCTGTGCCCGAATCAGTCAGCAGGTCGATTGCCACGTGATCACTGGGCAGGTTGAATAGGTTGTAACGGGCTTGGCGAATCCACTCTTCACGTTCTTTGCGCGTGGAGGTGCGAATGGCCTCGGTCATTTTGATTTTGTAAGGTTCTGCATAAGGTAATTTCATACTCGCTATAAGTTTTAGAAGCTGTTTCAAATTTATTAATCTCGTTTTTTTCGGCTCTTTTCGCCCCTCTTTTTGTTCTATAAATCCTCATTTAGCTCGCTAAAATCGGATTTACAGCACAAAAACAGGAACAAAAATAGCTCTCAAATAACTTCGGTAACAAATTCAAACAGTTTCTTATTGTTGGCTTCTACTCCAAATATACGAATATATTTTTGGATTATGTGCAGATAGGTACTATATTTGTTGAGAATCGACGATAACTTAAAGTGTGAAAGCGTATGAAAAAGTATCGTTGCACCGTGTGTGAATACATCTACGACCCCGCGTTGGGGGATCCCGAAAATGGAATCGCCATGGGAACAGCCTTCGACGACCTGCCGGAGGAGTGGATCTGCCCCGTCTGCGGAGAGGGGAAGTGGGCATTTGAACCTATTGACAAATAAAAGTTATGTGTACTCTGACCATTCTATCACTTATGTTATTAACTATGACAACCGACACAATCAATCAAACACGCTTTACTCCCAAGGCATTGCCTTATGAGTACACGGCGCTACAACCGCACATCTCCGAGGAGACGCTGCGCTTTCACCACGACAAACACTATGTGGGTTACGTGGCCAAACTCAATGAGTTGATTCTCGACACACCTTTTGCCGAGCAGCCTCTGGAAGATATTATTTGCTCGGCAGATGGAGCGATCTTCAACAATGCCGCGCAGGCGTGGAACCACGAATTTTTCTTCGAGTCGCTTGCTCCACAGCCGCAACATGCACCCACAGGCGGCTTGCTGGCGGCTATTGACCGTGATTTCGGCTCGTTCGATCAGCTCAAGGCACAGATGACCAAAGCCAGCCTCGCACTGTTTGGCTCGGGCTGGGTGTGGCTTGCTGAGGATGCAACGGGTAAGTTGGTGATCCTTGCGCTGCCCAATGCAGGAACTCCGCTGACGCAACGGCTCAAACCGTTGCTGGCGATCGACGTGTGGGAACATGCTTACTACCTTGATTACCGGAATCGTCGTGCCGATGCGGTGGCTGCCCTGTGGAATGTCATCGACTGGAAGGCCGTTGACAGTCGGTATGTGAAAAAATAGTGCCGGTTTCATCCAGTCTGCTCCTTGTGTCTGTCGAGAGGTCGAGAGGTTGCAAAGTATACACGCTCAATTTTACCCGATCCTCGAGCCTGTCGAGAGGTCGCAAAGGCAAT
>JAVXCD010000212.1:0-2805 GCA_036659655.1 Alistipes sp. | reverse complement strand
ACCTGAAAGTACCCGATCCTCGAGCTTGTCGAGAGGTCGCAAGGTCAACACGCACCGTGATTTTACGACCTCTCGACAGGCTCGAGGATCGTGAATTGTATACCTTACGACCTCTCGACAGGCTCGAGGATCGTGAATTGTATACCTTACGACCTCTCGACAGGCTCGAGGCTCCTGAATGATTTGTAATTTTGCGTTTTACTGTATTACATTTATGTTAAATATACAACCAGTCGCACGCAATATCGAAGATTGTTATGTACTTTTGAGGCAGATTCAAAAGCAGTCTTATGGTCAAATACAAAATTTTGGTAGTCGACGACGAAGAATCTCTGTGTGAGATTCTGCAATTTAACCTTGAAGTCGAGGGATATGATGTTGCGGTGGCGTATAGTGCCGAGCAGGCTTTGAAACTCAATCTATCCGAATATTCGCTGATCCTGCTTGATGTGATGATGGGTGAGATGAGTGGATTTCGCATGGCACAACGGCTTAAAGCCGATCCGCAAACCGCCACGATCCCGATCATTTTCTGTACGGCAAAAGATACGGAGGATGATACTGTTACGGGGCTAAATATCGGTGCTGACGACTACATTACCAAACCGTTTTCTACCCGCGAAGTATTGGCGCGCGTGAAAAGCCTGCTGCGACGTACCGCCAAAGAGTCGGCTGGCGAAGAACAAATAAAATATGAGACCTTGCAGTTGGATTTGCGCCGTAAAATCGGCACGATGGACGGAGAGGTCTTGTGTCTCACGAAAAAAGAGTTTGAAATCCTCGCGTTGCTGCTCTCACACCGCAATGTGATCTTCTCGCGAGAGGAGATTCTGCACCGCGTATGGGGCGACAGGGTGGTTGTTCTCGACCGCACGATTGATGTGAATATCACCCGTCTACGCAAAAAGATAGGACGCTACGGAGATCTTCTGGTAACGCGTTTGGGCTATGGCTACGGATTCGAGGCGTAGGCTGGCCTACCATCAACGGCTGTTTCTGCTGTTGCTCGGCTTCTCGTGGATATTGGGCGCATGCTTTATCCTGTTTCAGTATGGGCGTGAAAAACAGTTCAAGGCTGAGAATCTCAATGCGCAGTTGCAACTCTTCAACATGCAACTTCTGGATGCGCTCGACGACGGGAAATCGCCGGCACAGTTTATCGCACGCCATAAAATACCGGCACACGATCTGCGGGTCACGGTGATGGCTCTCGATGGGAGGGTTCTGTACGACTCGTCAGAAACGGGTGACAGCGTGACTCTGCCCAACCACCTGCAACGTCCCGAAGTGGTTGCAGCTCTCCAAAATGGAACGGGCTATACTGTACAACGTCTTTCTCAGAGCACACGGGATCGCTATTTCTATTCGGCCATGCGTGGTGATGCGTTCATCGTGCGCTCGGCACGCCCCTATACCGTTTCCCTCACCGGCATTCTCTCTGCCGATCGGGAATTTCTGTGGTTCATGCTGGGTCTGACGTTGTTGATGAGTGTGACAGGCTACATTGCCACCCACCGACTGGGGCAAAACATCAATCGCCTGCGCCTGTTTGCCCGTCAGGCCGAGAAGGGCGAGATCATCGGAGAACGGGCTACTTTTCTCCACGATGAGTTGGGCGATATTTCGAATAATATCATCCGCCTATATGCCCGTCTGCAAAAGGCTATTGGGGATCGAGATCGCGAACATGCGGCAGCGCAGCACGAGCAGCAGGAGAAAATCCGCATCAAGAAACAACTTACCAACAACATCAACCACGAGTTAAAAACGCCTGTGGCGGTGATTCAGGGCTATTTGGAGACCATACTCAACAACCCCGACATGAATCCCGATACACAAAAGGCATTTATCGAAAAAAGTTATGCGCAGTCCGAACGGCTACATCGGTTGCTGCTTGATATTTCGACCGTCACTCGCATGGATGAAGCAAGTCACCTGCTTCAGCGGGAGACCGTTGTGGTGGACGACCTGATTGCGGAGATCGCCTCGGAGGTGGCTCTGCTGCCGGAAGAACGACGGCTAAGGATTCATTGCGACTTCCCGCATCCGATTCTTGTCGAAGGCAATCTGTCGTTGCTCCACTCGATATTTCACAACCTCACCGACAACGCTACCGCCTACTCGTCGGGACGAGATATTTTCATCCGTCTGCTCGATGAAACCGACGATAGTTATACCTTTCTTTTTGCCGACAACGGCATTGGTGTCGACGAGGAGCATTTGCCCCACCTCTTTGAACGTTTCTATCGCATAGACAAGGGGCGTTCTCGCAAAATGGGCGGCACTGGACTGGGGCTTGCCATCGTGAAAAATGCCGTTGTGTTGCATGGTGGCTCGATTGAAGCACACAATAGCGACAAGGGGGGGCTGGAATTTATCTTCTCATTGCGTAAGCATTCGGCTCTGGCAGAAGGCTGAATGTAAGAAGCTGTTTTAAATTTATTCATCTTGTTCTTTTCGGCTCTTTTCGCCCCGTTTTTTGTTCTGTAAATCCTCATTTAGCCCGCTAAAATCGGATTAACAGAACAAAAAACAGGAACAAAAATAGCTCTAAAATAACTTCGGGAACAAATTCAAACAGTTTCTAAAATTCGGATCAAGATGAAATTCCAAGAGGGAAAGGGCAGCTGAAAGAGGATCAGACGGGATTTCTTGTTGGCGGCAATACATTTCCCGATCCTCGAGCCTGTCGAGAGGTCGCAAGGTCAATTGATACGCAATTAATTCACGATCCTCGAGTTTGTCGAGAGGTCGCAAGGTCAATTGATACGCAATTAATTCACGATCCTCGAGCTTGTCGAGAGG
>JAVXCD010000211.1:0-2853 GCA_036659655.1 Alistipes sp. | reverse complement strand
GAATTAATAACTAACTTTTAAAACCTTTATCTTAGAAGACAAGAACGGGAATATTAACTTTGCAGACTAATCTTCATTACAAATATCGTATCATTATGAAAGCTTTAATAAACAAAATAGCGTTGCTCGCATTGATGTTTGTGGCATCTGGCTGCTCGTATAAGTGCGACAATATGACAATACCTAAGACGAATAGCGATGTGCCAACAGATATTCCGTTCAGTGAATACTCCTTTTCTGAACCCAATTGTAAATGGACAGACCTAAGCTATCCTCATAAGAGTGAAGTAGTTGTCATTAACAGTTATCAGGAATTAGAGAATTTCATAATTTGTACAGAAAAAAGTAGTATTCCCATTATCGATTTTTCGAAACATACACTGCTATTGGCAAGAGGCATAGAGCCTTATAATATTTATGCTGCCATAAAAAGTTTGCAACAGCTCTCAGCCCAAGATTATGTAATGAGTGTTGAGTTAGATCCGAATTTGGCTGCCGTGGTTACAAATTGGCAGGTTGCAATTATCACGAGAAAATTAGCAGAGGGGGATAAAGTTCTACTGCAAGTAATCTGAGGCAAAGAATGACTTTAGTGACCAATAAACGAAAACTACCCCGATTTTATCCACTACTTTGACCAATAAGCCCTAAATGGGCAAAATGAGGGCAATTACATGAAATAAAAATCGCCACAAAGTTGATTATCAACAATGTGACGATTTTTTTTGTACCCCCTCCGGGGCTCGAACCCGGGACCCCAACATTAAGAGTGTCGTGCTCTACCAACTGAGCTAAAGAGGCAAATGCGACTGCAAAAGTAGGCTTTTTTTTCGTACCTCCAAAATTTCAACCACTTTTTTTAATCTTTTTTATTAATTATTCCTTCTGGGTGCAAATTGCATCTTCAATTTGTCGCTATTCCACTCGCCACGGGCATCTCTGTAAATGATCGGGCGCACCTCGTCCAGTGTTTTCATATTCAGATAACTCTCATAAAGATTGATGCCGTTCGCCGATTTTTCTGCCATCGAAAAGGCAATCACCGAGGGGTGTCGTTTTGTGGTGTGATAACTGTCGGTCGTGCGTTCGAGGTAGGAAGCCTGCCATGCGGTGTCATTGCTCGGATTACCACCCCTGCGAATCGACTCACCACTGCGACGGGTGTCTATAGGGGCTTGTGCGATGACGTACATACCGATGGTGTCACAGAGTTCATACATCTTATCGGGCACGATGCCGGCGGTGAATTTCAAGGTGTTGTAGCCCTCATTTTTCAGCGCGACGATCTTGTCGGCGGTGATGTCGGCCGTTGTCTCGGCAACATATAAGGTTTCGGGTGTGCCGTTGATCGACAGTTGTCCCTGCGAATCGACCTCCACGGTGCGGAATCGCAATTGGAACGTCAAAAATTCGGTAAAGCGGCCTTCCTGCTGATTTTTCACCATCAGGGTGTACGGTTTGGTGCGTGCGACGCTCCACAGGCTATCGTGCGGAATCGAAACAAGAAACCGCACGGTATCCTCCCTGCGCATATCAAGGGTCAAATCGGGCAGTCCTGAGGTGACACGTGCACCGGAGGGGGTGAGCAGGGTGTAATGAATGCGTGCTGTTTTGGGATTGAGAGAATTACACTTGAGAACGATGCCGATCTCGGCCATTGTCTGATCATCGACGCGCCATGTTTTGGTGAAAATATCCCTTATAAAGAGGGTGGGCTGGCTCATCACGTAACTGTTGCCAAGTGCGGGTTGCTCGACTCCCTTAAAACTCTCCAAAGCGGAGAATTTAGAGGGTGTGGAGACGATGATTTCGAGCCTGTTTTTTCCCTCCTTTGCGGATTTTGAAAGGTTGAAATCCATCGGAATGTTTGCATTGGCATTGTACCCGACCCGCTTGCCGTTCACGCGCACTTCATAGTCGGCGGTGGCCGATGCGAGGTGATAGATTATCTGGCGGTTCACCCAAGCAAAAGGAACCGTAAACTCTGTTGAAAATGTATTGCCCTCTTGTGTCCATGTGTCGAGGGGTTGAAGATACTTCGAACGACCCTCACCGGCAGTGGCAGCCTCTTCGGAAGTGGGGTAGGCGATCACCGAGCCACGGGGCTGCTCGCGGCCGAAAGAGGTTGTGAGAGGCTGTGCGCAGAGACCTGTCAACGAAAATAGGGCTATGATGGAAAGAATACGTTTCATAATGTGTATATTTGTGGTGTAAAGGTATTAAATTTTTTGTGAAATCACGATGACCGCACTGCCCAAACTTCATTTTCCTCCGGTAAAACTTCGTGCCCGTCAGCAGGAAGGGCAGGTGGAGGTGTGGGATGATCTACGGAGAATCTACCTGGTACTCACCCCCGAAGAGTGGGTGCGCAGGCATCTGATAGAGTTTTTGATTTCGGACTGCGCAGCACCGCCCAAGCGCATTATGCAAGAGTATGCGGTGGCACTCAACGGACAACCGCAACGGGCCGATGTGGTGGTGGTGGACGATGCGGGACAGCCGCTCTTGTTGGCAGAGTGTAAATCTGCGGAGGTGGCGATCGACGACAAAACCTTGTCGCAGGCTGTGCGCTACAATTCGGTGGTGGGTGCGCGCTATTTAATTCTCACCAACGGACTTGCGCACTTCTGCTACGAATACTGCAACGGGGATTACCGCTCTCTTCCCGATTTCCCGCTGTTGGGATAAGAGGAAGAATGGATCAAGCGCAAACTCCAGTGGAAAATGGTAAGGTGAAAAGTGGATCAGGCGAAAATACACACACGATCCTCGAGCCTGTCGAGAGGTCGCAAAGACACTTGAAAATTCACGATCCTCGAGCCTGTCGAGAGGTCGCAAAGTACGCTGGAAACA
>JAVXCD010000210.1:0-2926 GCA_036659655.1 Alistipes sp. | reverse complement strand
AAGTCTTTGCGACCTCTCGATAAGCTCGAGGATCGTGTTTGCTGATTGTCTTTGCGACCTCTCGACAAGCGAAAAGAGCCAAAAAAACGAGATGAATAAATTTAAAACAGTTTCTTACACTTGTCGGGGAGAATTTTTAATTTTGCGGGATGAAGCCTTGGGCTTTGAGCCGAATGTCCGAGCCGTCGGGGGTGACCAGATAAGCACCTGTGCTTTCGGGTGTGATATGACCAATCACATCAATGCCACCCAAGCGCATGATCTGTTCCTGCATGGACAACGGTACGGTGAAGAGCAGTTCGTAGTCCTCGCCGCCATTCAGCGCCGCGACCACCGGATCGGCGTGCATCTCCTCAGCCAAGGCGGAAGTTTGTTTGGCAATGGGAATGCGATCGAGGTAGATCCGTGCACCACATTTTGAGGCTTTACACAATTGCATCAGGTCGCTTGCCAATCCATCCGAGAGATCGATCATTGCCGTGGGGACAATTTTGTCTTCAGCCAGCGACTCGATGATCTCTTTGCGGGGACGCGGTTTCAGATATTTCTCCAATAGATATTCATAGCCTTCGAACTTCGGTTCTGGATTTTGCGTATCACCCAGCACCCGTTTCTCGCGCTCTAACAGTTGCAGCCCCATGAAGGCTGCTCCTAAGTTGCCTGTGATGCAGATCAGGTCGTTTTGTTGTGCTCCGTGGCGATATACCACCTTGTCAGCTTTGGCATGACCGATCGCTGTGAGGGTAATCACCAGACCCGTGAGGGAGGCGCGCGTGTCGCCACCTACCAGATCTATGCCCGACTCCTTGCAGGCAAAAGCCAACCCCTCGTAGAGGTCGTCCAATGCTTCAACCGGCATTTTTGCCGATACACCTAACGATACGATGAGTTGCTCCGGTAGCCCGTTCATCGCCAGAATGTCGCTTACGGCAACCGTCACGGCTTTGTATCCCAGATGTTTGAGCGGAAAATAGGTGAGGTCGAAATCAACGCCTTCGAAGAGTGCATCTGTCGAGCAGAGCACCACCTCGCCCTTGACCGGAGCCACGATGGCGGCATCGTCGCCAACTCCCTTGACCGTCGAGGCATTTACGCTCGCAAAGTTTTTCGTAAGACGGTCAATCAGACCAAATTCACCCAACGAGGCGATCTCCGTGCGTTGTTTCTTCTCCATGATTATAAAATTTTTTACAAAACTAACGAAACTTTGGTGTTTCTGCAAAAAATAGCGTATTTTTGTCAGGTCAATCACAAAAAAGGGTTTAGGTTATGATAAACATTGTCCTATTCGGTGCCCCCGGTTGCGGTAAAGGCACTCAAGCTCAACGACTAAAAGAGCACTATGGCATACACCACGTATCGACGGGCGAGGTGATCCGCAACGAAATAAAATGCGGCACGGCACTTGGGAAAAGCATGACATCCTACATCGAGCAGGGTAAATTAGCTCCCGACGAAATCGTCATCAGCATGATAGCCAACTATGTGGCAGAGCACAAGCAGGCCAAAGGAAATATCTTCGATGGCTTTCCTCGCACCACGCTGCAAGCCGAGGAGTTCGACAAGATCCTTGCCGGTCACGGATTGAAAGTCGATGTGATGATCGATATTCATGTGCCGGAGGAGGAGTTGATCAAGCGCATTCTGCTGCGGGGCAAGGATTCGGGACGTGCCGACGATAGTTCGGAGGAGGTGATCCGCGGACGACTGGATGTCTACCGCGAACAAACAGCCGTGGTGGCTGATTTTTATGCATCGCAAAATAAATACGCGTCTGTGGACGGTACCGGCTCCATGACGGAGGTCTTCGAGCGTATATGCAAGGTGCTCGACAAATTATAAGGAACTGTTTTAAATCTATTAATCTCGCTCTTTTCGCCCCGGTTTTGACTGTTTTGTAAAATAATTCTTAATTATAAATTCTTAATTATGAATTTATTTGTATCTTTGCCCCGCTTATGAGCAATTTAATTTAATTAAAAACAATTATGAACAATTACGAAACCGTTTTCATTGTCACCCCGGTACTCTCCGAAGCACAAGTGCAGGAGGCCGCTGACAAATTCCAAGGCGTTATCACCGAGAACGGCGGTCAGATTGTGAACAAAGAGTCATGGGGGTTGAAAAAACTCGCATACCCTATTCAGAAAAAGACCACCGGCTTCTACTTTTTGGTAGAGTTCACGGGTGAGGGCACCATTATCGACATACTGGAAACACAGTATCGTCGTGACGAGCGTGTGATTCGCTTCTTAACTTTCAAGCAGGACAAGTTTGCCGTAGAGTATTCGGCAAGACGGCTTGCTAAACTTTCTAAAAAATCGGAGGAGTAGACCATGGCACAAGAGAACAACGTATCACAATCTGAAATCAGATACCTCAACCCTGTTTCGGTTGATGTGAAAAAGAAAAAGTACTGCCGTTTCAAAAAACTCGGTATCAAGTACGTAGATTACAAGGATGGTGAATTTCTGAAGAAGTTCCTCAACGAGCAGGGTAAGATTCTTCCCCGTCGTCTCACGGGTACCTCGCAGAAATTTCAGAAAAAGGTGGCTCAGGCTGTGAAACGCGCCCGTCACCTCGCAATTCTGCCATTCGTAACGGATTGTATGAAATAATAAAGAGGAGGAGAGACAATGGAAGTAATTTTGATCAAAGACATGGAGAAGTTGGGTTACGCGAACGACATCGTTAACGTAAAACCCGGATATGCAAATAACTACTTGATTCCTCAGGGTTTTGCAAAAGGCGCAACGACAATAGCTAAGAAAATATTGGCCGAGAACCTGAAGCAACGCGCTCACAAAGATGCTAAGATTTTAGCTGCTGCGCAGGCACTGGCCGAGAAATTGGCTAACTTGTCGATTGCCTTGACCATGAAGGCGGAAGAGGGCAAACTGTTCGGTACAATCACCTCGTCGGATAT
>JAVXCD010000209.1:0-2928 GCA_036659655.1 Alistipes sp. | reverse complement strand
GCGACCTCTCGACAGGCTCGAGGATCGTACATTGATTAGCCTTTGCGCCCTCTCGACAGGCTCGAGGATCGTGCATTCTATTTGTCTTGCTGGGGCATAGCGAAGCATCTGAGAGAGCCGAAACTGCAATTCGAGACAAAATCAAAAAAAATTGTATTTACGATTTAACTTTCCGAACTTTATAGCGTCTTATATATAAGAAGCTGTTCCAAATTTATTCATCTCGTTCTTTTCGGCTCTTTTCGCCCCAGTTTCCGTCCTGTAAATCCTCATTTAGCTCGCTAAAATCGGATTTATAGAACAAAAACAGGAACAAAAATAGCTTTCAAATAACTTCGGTAACAAATTCAAACAGTTTCTAACACAAGCAACAAAATCAATGCAGATAAGTTCGAATGACATAAACATAGATCGGTTACGCGATCCCGCCACACACCGAGAGGAGTTCGACAGGTTGATCGATCGCTACACCGAGCCACTTTATCGGCATGTGCGCCGGTTGGTGGTGGTGCATGAAGATGCTGAAGATGTGGTGCAGGAGACTTTTATCCGTGCTTATGGTCACATTGGCGAATTTCGCGGCTCGGCGCAGGAGCTGTCCGCATGGCTCTACCGAATTGCAACCAACACGGCATTTTCCGCACTGCGGCATTATAAGCGGGGGCTTTTTTCGTCGATCGACAGTCCCTGTGTGTTGCGGGAATTGAAACAACGGCTGATGGAGACTTGTGAGCCGAACACCGACGCGGGGCTGATTCGTTTTCAGCAGGTTGTGTTGGGGTTGCCACTCAAGCAGCGATTGGTGTTCAACTTGCGTTACTACGACGAAATGCCTTATGGACAGATTGCTCGGATCTTGAACCAAAAAGAGGAAAGTTTAAAGGTGAACTACCATTACGCGGTTCGAAAAATAAAAGAAGAAATGACTAAATAAGTGTGAATTATGAAAGAATTTTTAGAAAATAGCGAGTTGCCGTACACCGTTTCGAAAGAGCAACTGGAAGAGTTACGCGACCGCATCCGTCGGAGCACCACCCGGCAGCCGGAGGGCATCCGCACCCGTCCGTTGTCTGGTCGCATCACTTGGGCTGCGGCGGCTGTCGCGGTCGTAGCGGTTGGTGTGCTGTTTGTCGGACAGCGGTATTTGCATCCTGCACCCGAGTCGGTCGATTTTGAGCAGCAGCTCTCTCAAACTCCCGCGGATGTTCTGCATCAGGCGGCCGAAAACAATTACGACGATATTATATTTAGCCAACAATTATAAACATCTGAAGCCATGAAAAAAATTATTCTTATTGTCCTCCTTTCGCTGGCATTTTGCTTGCAAAATCTGCGGGCGGTCTCCATGCAAGTCGTGCCGAACTATGAGGAGATTGCTCAACAGAGTTTGCCGGATCAGCAGAAATTAGCCGCACAGTTGACGACCGTCGAGGCACTCGTTCTGGCGCAGCAGGCGCAGGTTGAAGAGGCTCTGAAGTTAACAAAGAAGCAGCGGGCTGCATTCGAACACATCTACAAGGACTACCGTAAAAACCTCGATCAACGTATAGATAAGTCGTTGGATGGTATGAACATCATGGAGATGGACAACACTCGACTACTTCAGTATCTCAAGACAAAACTTGCCAACATCTCGGCGGTGGCCGAGGTGAAACAGCAGTATGTGGATCGATTTGCCACCGTCCTCACCGCCGAACAGATTCGTAGTATGTACAACACGGAGGGGCAGACAAGCCGTCAGATTAAGCAGGCGGCCACCGCCAAGGCCAGCGCATATTACCGCAACGGGATCTACATTTCCGGGAACAGACGTACGAAAAAACTGGAGGGAAGCGGCAATTTGGTGTCTCGCAATTTAGGACAGGTGGGTAACTACTCCGCATTTGTTGTCGGCTACGGAATTGCTATCACCCTGAGTGACACAGCCACTGCCGTGACCTTAACTGCCGATGACAATGTGATCGATTACGTCTCCATGCAGGAGGTTGGCGGGCAACTTTCGTTCAAGGTCAATGCCGACAACCTTTCGAACCTTCATATTTCGGCCGTTGTTCCCTGCTCGAACAACCTGTCGAGTATCCGCGCCTCCTCGGCCTCCTCGGTGCAATGCAACACCCTGATCAAGGGTTCGGTTGTCGAACTGTCGGCCAGCAGTGGCGCAAGTATTGCCGCCAGTGCCACTGCATCAACCCACCTCAAACTGCGCACGTCCAGTGCCGGAAGCGTGAGTGGACAATTTGCCACCGAGGATTGTACCGCAACGCTCAGCAGTGGCGGACAGATAAACGGGAATGTCCGCTGTTCGGGAAAATGTTCTCTTAGCAGCTCCAGTCGATTTAGAGGGGATATCTCCGCACAGAATGCCACAATTGCGGCCTCCAGTGGTGGGGCAGTCTATGGAGCGTTGACGGTAGTAGATGCTCTGACCCTTTCCGCCAGCAGCTCGGGACGCATTACAGGACCATTTACGACTAAAACATGTAGTTTGGAAACTTCCAGCGGCGGATTGATCAAAGGTGATTTCAAGGCGGATTGTTTCAATGCAACGGCAAGTAGCTCCAGCAAAATTGTTTTGTCCGGTTCCTCCAAGGCTCTCAGCGGGAAGGTCGGTTTGAGTTCAGGAGCTGTATTTATGGCATCGGACATTCAGGTTGCCGACTACCAGATCGATGCCAGTTCTTCCAGTCGAGCCGACGTCTATTGTACCGGGAAACTCATCACCACGGTGGGCAGTGGCGGACAGGTCACCTACGATGGGAACTGCTCGATCATCAACAACCAGCCGAATGTCCGGCACAAGTAAGAAACAGCTTCTACCGATACGGTTCGAACAGTGAGACCTCCTAAATAGATGTGAAGGATTTGATTTTCAGATCCTTCACATCTATTTAGGAGGTCATGTATTTCAGAATCTGGCGGGATTTCTTG
>JAVXCD010000208.1:0-2944 GCA_036659655.1 Alistipes sp. | reverse complement strand
GTTTGAGCAAACCCCTACACGATCCTCTTGTCTAAGAAACTGTTTTAAATTTATTCATCTTGCTCTTTTCGGCTCTTTTCGCCCCAGTTTTTGTCCTGTAAATCCTCATTTAGCTCGCTAAAATAACTTCGGTAACAAATTCAAACAGTTTCTAAGAGCCAGTTCCTAAAGCAAGTTGCAAAAAAAAGATTCAGCCTAAAATGTGAATTTTAGGCTGAATCTTTATAAAAAGGGCGGAGGATTTACAACGCCTTGATGTCGTGAAGGACAGCGTTCATCTTGCGAACAGCCGTAGCCGATTCTGCAAACTTGGCAGCCTCTTCTTTGGTGAGGTCGATCTTGACGATCTTCTCAATGCCCTTGCGTCCGATAACTGCAGGAACTCCGATGCAGATGTCGTTTTGGCCATATTCACCCTCCAAGAAGCAGCAGCAGGGAACGATTTTCTTCTGGTCGTTAAGAATCGACTCAACCATCATCGAAACAGCAGCTCCCGGAGCATACCAAGCCGAAGTGCCGATGAGTTTTGTCAGTGTTGCGCCACCAACCATGGTGCTGGCAACCACTTCCTGTAATTTCTTTTTCGAAGCAAATTGAGAAACAGGAACACCGTTGATTGATGCTTTCGAAATAAGCGGAATCATCGTTGTATCGCCGTGACCACCGATAACCATACCGTCTACGTTGTTGATGTTTGCACCCGTAGCCTTTGCCAAATAGCATTTGAAACGCGAAGAGTCCAATGCACCGCCCATACCGATGATGCGGTTCTTCGGAAGTCCCGAAGCCTTCAATGCAAGGTAAGTCAAGGTATCCATTGGGTTGGCAACCACGATGACGATGGCGCGGGGTGAGTATTTGATCACTTCCGAGATCACCCCTTTCATGATATTTGCGTTGGTGCCGATCAGATCCTCGCGGGTCATGCCCGGTTTGCGGGGAATACCCGATGTGATAACGACAACGTCCGAATTGGCGGTTTTTTTGTAGTCGTTGGTGCAACCAACGAGTTTGGTGTCGAAATCCATCAAGGTTGCGGTCTGGTACATATCCAGCATTTTACCTTCAGAAAGACCCTCTTTGATGTCGATCAGGACAAGTTCGCTTGCCACCTCGCGGCAAGCCATCACATTCGCACAAGTAGCACCTACGGCACCTGCACCTACAACTGTAACTTTTGACATAGTTTTATTTTTTGTTTGTTAACCGATCAATGCTGTGTATTGCTCTGCGGTGAGCAGGGCATCGTACTCCGCCATATTTGCGATTTTGATCTTGATGATCCAGCCCTCGCCATAGGCATCTTTGTTGACAACGGCAGGCTCTGCATCTACAGCATCGTTGAACTCCAGAATTTCGCCTGCGAGAGGCATGAAAGCATCGCTCACGGTCTTTACCGCCTCTATCGTGCCGAAGACTTCGCTCGCAGCGAGTGTTTCACCTACAGTAGGTACGTCGACAAATACGATGTCGCCGAGTTGGCTTTGTGCAAAGTCGGTAATGCCGATGTAGGCAACCGCTCCTTCGATACGACACCATTCGTGGTCGGCGGAGTATTTCAAATTGGCAGGTACGTTCATAATGAATCTATTTTAAAGTTGATTTTCTCATTTTTACCATGCAAATATACGTCTTATTTTTGCAAGAACAAATCTTCGTGTTATTTTTTTAACACAAACTTTTCGTGTGTTGTTTTTTGCCCATTTTGCCGTGTCGAAAATATAACTTATATTTCCGAAAATTTATCTATTTTAACCGCATGAAAAACCTAATTTTCCTCTTCTTTTTGTTGGCCGGCTACTCTGCACAGGCGCAGTACGACGCTCGTCGGTTTGGGCAGGACACCCTTACACGTCCTATATACTCGCAGATAGCGTCTCGTCCCGGAAATTTGTCCGATACATTGGATAAGACACCCTATCGCATTGATTTTGAAAAATCCTACAAGGAGTCGCCACGTGAGGATGGTGGCGTAGAGCTGTTTTTCGACACTTCTCGTGACCGCAAAGCCACTATCAGTCGCGAATTTTACACATTTCCGGTGTTGCTGCATCAGCCAATCGACGACAAGGTGCGTTTTGAAATTGACTGGTCGGTGTTTTTTGCCCGCCCCTGTAACACCGGTTGTTCGGAAGTCTATGACGGGCACAGCATTTTCATCCTGCCCGATACGGTGGTTACGTTTACCTCCCCGGCGGATGCGGGCGGTATCTCACCCGAAGGGCAGGTGTTCCGATTTCGGGGCGAGAACATCCGCAACATCGACGTGCGCACCAAATATATCTTCAGTGTTTTTCAGGGAATTGCCCTGAATGGCATGGATGATTGGCGGGTGTTCCTCGAAAACATCGAATCTCCGTGGATGGAGTGCGGCCTCGATGCATTCAGTTATCGGTTGCCACTGATCGATACACTGATCGTGAGTGGTGAGCAGTTCCGACACATCAAACAGCGGGCGGTGGCGGTGCAGCGCGAATACCTGACTGATAAGCGCGACTCGATCCTCCATGCGGCCGATGCGTGGGGAACACCAAAATTTCGCAAACAGGCTCTTGCTAAACTTCGAGCCCGCTTAAAACCGCATTTCGAAGATGCCACGAATTTCGAGGAGCTCTATCTCTCCTTGGAACTGAAGTATTTCGTCACGGAAATTCGGCTCAAAATGAATGACGGACAGGTGCGCAACTACGTTCACATAGCCGCCTACGATGCAAATATTCCGTAGGGGCTCTTCCGAAATCTGCCGACCGAACACAATGCAGCGATAAGAGATCAAGATGAAATTCCGGTGGGAAATGGCAGGTGAAAAGTGGATCAGGCGGAAATACCCATACGATCCTCGAGCTTGTCGAGAGGTCGCAAAGACAATCAGCACAGTGTCTTTGCGACCTCTCGACAAGCTCGAGGATAGGGTACTTTCAATTGTCGTTGCGACCGCGCGTCC
>JAVXCD010000207.1:1060-2937 GCA_036659655.1 Alistipes sp. | reverse complement strand
GTCGAGAGGTCGCAAAGTGCAGAGCAAAATACATTCACGATCCTCGAGCTTGTCGAGGTGGATTTTCTGTTTGAGACAAGTGTAAATCGATCCGCCACAAAAATTACCGCCTGATCCGCATATTACCCCTGCAACCTCTCAACAAAAATTACCGCTTGATCCGCATTCAGCGAACAGCCCAATGCACGCACCTTGAGTCGGTCGAAAAATGATCATAAACGGATGAAATCAAAATAATTTTGATTTTTTTCGTACCTTTGCAGCCGCTATGGAGAGACATATCAATATAAACGATTACGACTATTGTCTGCCGGATGAGCGGATTGCAAAATTTCCGCTGGCGGAACGGTCGGCATCCAAACTTCTTGTATACAAGGAAGGAACTATTTCAGAAAAACATTTCGGGGACATCGGTTCCGTGTTACCGGCCGGCTCGATGTTGGTATTTAACAACACAAAAGTCATTCGGGCGCGGATCATCATGCACAAACCTTCGGGTGCACGCATTGAAGTCTTCTGTCTGGAACCGCACAACCCCGCCGATTACGAACGCGCCTTTGCCGTGAAGGGACAGTGTGAATGGAGTTGCATTGTGGGCAACCTCAAAAAGTGGAAAGAAGGCACTGTGGAAATCCGCTTCGAACAGGCCGGGCAGCAGCAGACACTGCGCGCCCAGATCATCGAGAAAGGCGGTCGAGAGCAGATTGTACGCTTCGACTGGAGTGCCGAGATGACCTTTGGTGAGTTGCTGGAGCATTTGGGCAAGATTCCCATTCCGCCCTACCTCAACCGCGAGAGCGAGGAGATAGACAACACCCGCTACCAGACGGTGTACTCCAAATTCGAAGGATCGGTGGCTGCGCCCACAGCGGGACTCCACTTCACACCGGAGTTGATTGAGGGGATGACGTGTGATGGATTCCAATTCGAGGAGGTAACGCTTCATGTCGGCGCGGGAACGTTCCTGCCTGTGAAAGACGAGGATGCGGCGCAGCACCCCATGCACACCGAACACTTCGAGATTCGTCGTGCGACGATCGAAAACCTGTTGCGTAAATGGGGTAACATCGTTGCGGTGGGCACCACCTCCGTGCGTACCTTAGAGTCGCTGACGGCTCTGGCTTATCGCATTCGAACCACCGGCTCGCCCGATGCCGAGCGTGTGATCGGGCAGTGGGAATTGTACGACATTCCCGCCTCATTTTCGGGACGGGATGCCCTGCAAACGCTCTCGGATTATCTGACCGCAACCGCCACCGAGCGGCTGAAGGCCTCCACGCAGATCATGATCACCCCACTGGGCTACGAATTTCGCATCGTGCGCACGATCATCACCAACTTTCATCAGCCTAAATCGACCTTACTACTGCTGGTTTCGGCCTTTGTCGGTGAGCATTGGCACGAAATTTATGACTATGCCCTCACACACGACTTCCGCTTTTTGAGCTACGGCGACAGTTCGGTATTTTTGAAATAAGGTAGCTTCCGATTTATTTCGTATCTTTGCACCGCGATAAACAAAAATTCATCTTACAAACTATAAAAACGTACAACTATGCAAATTGTTGAAATTCACGCAAGAGAAATCCTCGACTCACGAGGTAACCCTACCATCGAGGTCGAGGTAAGAACCGTATCGGGTGCCTTTGGCCGCGCCGCAGTGCCCAGTGGTGCCTCCACCGGCGAGAACGAGGCTCTGGAACTTCGCGACGGAGATAAGAGCCGCTACCTCGGTAAGGGCGTACAGAAGGCTGTTGAGAATGTCAACAACCTGATCGCACCCGCTATTGTCGGCATGAATGTAGCCGACCAAGTAGGTATTGACAAGGAGATGATTGCCCTCGACGGCACCTCCACCAAATCGAAATTAGGTGCCA
>JAVXCD010000207.1:0-872 GCA_036659655.1 Alistipes sp. | reverse complement strand
GCTCCTTCGTTTAAGGAGGCATTGCGCATGGGTGCCGAGATCTTCCACAACTTGAAGAAAGTACTCCACAAACGCGGTCTCTCGACAGCCGTAGGTGACGAGGGCGGATTCGCTCCGGCACTCAAGGGCACAGAAGATGCGATCGAGGCTATCATCGAAGCCATCCAAGCAGCCGGCTACAAACCCGGACGCAAATGCGAAGGCGGTGACGTAGCAATCGGCATGGACTGCGCAGCATCGGAGTTCTACAAAGACGGTGTCTATGACTACACCAAATTCGAAGGTGCTAAAGGTGCTAAACGCTCCTCGAAAGAGCAGGTGGCCTTCATGAAGGAGTTGGTGGCTAAATACCCGATCGACTCGATCGAGGACGGTATGTCGGAGAACGACTGGGAGGGCTGGCAACTGCTCACCGCAGAGTTGGGCGACAAGTGCCAATTAGTGGGTGATGACCTGTTTGTGACCAATGTGGACTTCCTGAAAAAAGGAATCGAATTGGGTTGTGCCAACTCGATCCTGATCAAAGTTAACCAGATCGGCACACTGACCGAGACCCTCAATGCCATCGAAATGGCACACCGTGCAGGTTTCACCTCTGTAACTTCGCACCGTTCGGGTGAGACCGAGGATTCGACTATTGCCGACATCGCCGTGGCTACAAATTCGGGGCAAATCAAAACCGGCTCCATGTCCCGTTCGGATCGTATGGCCAAATACAACCAGTTGCTCCGCATCGAGGAGGAGTTGGGTGACGAGGCGATCTACGGCTACACCAAGATCTACCGCAAGTAATTCAGAAACTGTTTGAATTTGTTACCGAAGTTATTTACATAAATTCTGTCGTCTCTCGGCAAATCAAGCAAGCTTGTTTG
>JAVXCD010000206.1:0-2977 GCA_036659655.1 Alistipes sp. | reverse complement strand
AAAAAGCAGGCAGAGAGCCACCGCAGCAAGTCCCAGCAGCAGGTAGAGCATACTTCCGGCGGCAGCACCCCACCGCACCACCAACGTCCGTTTTCCACTGCGGGCATCCTGTTCTCGATCCCGAAAATTATTGACCATCAGCAAGGTATCTATTACCAATCCACAGGCAAGCGAGACCACAAAAACTTTCGTCGTCCACGTGTGGCACAGCACATAGTAGGTGCACCCGACAGGCACCAGCCCGAAGAAGAACAGCACCAACAGGTCGCCCCAGCCGTAGTATGCCAAGGGATAAGGCCCGGCGGTGTAGAGGAAGGCAAAGAGCACACAGGCCATTCCCACGGGAATCATCTCCCAACCGCCATAGAATAACAGACAACATCCAGTCAAGCACGAAAGTACGGTCGTCACAGCAATGCCCCGCATCATCGCCTTCGGGGTGATCCACCCCTCGGTGCAGGCGCGTTTAGGGCCAAGCCGATCGGTGCTGTCCGCCCCTTTCCGATAATCGAACAGGTCGTTGATCAGGTTGGCATCAACCTGCATGAGAAAGGCAAAAAGGAAGCACAGTAAGGCCGGTGTCACGGTAAAACAGCCGTCGGCAATTGCAAGAGCACAGCCCAGCATCACGGGCACCGCCGCCCCGGACAATGTTTTAGGTCGTGCCGCTAACAACCACGCATTTAGCGAGTTTGTGACTATTTGTCCCATTACCACACAATGGGTTCTTTGCCGATGCTACGCAGGTAGTCGTTGGCGAGGGAGAAGTGTTTGCAACCGAAAAATCCGCGGTAAACCGAGAGCGGCGAGGGGTGCACGGCACGCAGGATGCAGTTGCACGCCGGATCGGCAATAGCCCCTTTTTTCTGTGCATAGTTGCCCCAGAGTAGATAGACGACTCCTTGTTTGCGCTGCGCAATGGCACGCACAACAGCATCGGTGAAGGTTTCCCAGCCTCGCCCCGCATGCGAAGCAGCTTCATGTGCTCGCACCGTAAGCACGGCGTTGAGCAGCAACACCCCTTGTTCAGCCCAGCGATCGAGGTTGCCCGTCGTGGGTGTCGGAGAGCCCATGTCGTCGCCGATCTCTTTGAAAATATTTTGCAACGAGGGGGGAAACGGCACACCGTCCCCCACCGAGAAGCACAAGCCATTTGCCTGACCTTCACCGTGGTATGGATCCTGTCCGATGATAACTACTTTGAGCCGATCGAACGGACATTTGTCGAAAGCACGGAAAATATTACTGCCCCGTGGGAAGATTTGTTGCGCGGCATATTCCTGACGGACAAACTCCGTAAGTTGTGCAAAATAGGGCTTTTCGAACTCATCACTCAGAATTTCTTGCCAGTCGGAGGCGATCTTGACTTCCATCTTAAAATGCAGTTAAAATAAGTGTAAAAATAGTAAAAATGTTGGTAAAATCCCGTAACTGTGGTATCTTTGTTTAGTTAAAACAACACCCAAATGACAAAAAAAATAGTTATCTTCTTGCTGTTGTGCGGATTCGCATGCAGCAATGTACAGGCCAAACACCCTGCCAATGCAGAGGTTCGGAATCTGATCTTTCTGATCGGAGACGGCATGGGGCTGGCGCATGTCTCCATGCTGATGATCGAGAATCACTACGATTCTGTGGCTTTTAACCGTGCACAGAATGTGGCGTTGATGACCACCTACTCCAACAACAACCGTGTGACCGACTCTGCCGCCGCAGGCACCGCCTTGGCCTCGGGACACAAGACCAACAACGGCACGCTGGGTCAAAGTCCGGAGGGAGACCCCTACGAGTCGATGATGAGCAAGGCCGAGAAGCAAGGCATGGGGACAGGAATTGTCGTCACCAGCTACCTTCAACACGCCACACCGGGGGCATTTTATGCACACGTCGCACATCGCGGAAATGCGAAAGCCATCTCGAAGAACCTGCTTGACAGTGAGATAGACGTGGTCATCGGCGGAGGCAAAGGCCTGCTGCCGCAGGAGTGCGCGACGGGGGAGAGTTACATAGAGGCCTTCAAGGAGAAGGGATACAACGTAGTATACAACCTTGCTGAAACCACCGGCATAGACCACGGAAAATTACTGGCCTTGGTGGCCGACAAGCATCTGCCCGATGGGAAAGAGCGTGGCGACTACCTGCCCAATGCCACGAAAAAGGCACTGGAAGTACTGACGAACAACGCCACACAGAGCAAGAAGGGATTTTTGCTGATGGTCGAGGGATCGTCCATCGACTTTGCCGCCCACGCCAATAAGTCGGAGTGGCTGTGTGACGAGATGCGCGACTTTGACAAGACCATCGCCGTGGCCATGGATTTTGCCGACAAAAACCCGGGGACACTTGTCGTCGTAGCGGCCGATCACGAGACGGGCGGCCTGTCTATTCCCAGCAACAAAAACGACTTCACAGAGGCAGAAAGCGGAGTCCGCTATGCATACAGCACAACAAGTCACACCGGTTCCATGGTTCCTGTATATCTCTATGGCACAGGTGCTGAAGCGGTCAATGGCATTGTGGACAACACCGAACTTGCACGTAGGCTGATGAAGTTGTTACAATTAAAGTAGTACAAAACTATACCCTATTCGTTTGGCCTTTGAGCCGGAGATCTTTCCCGCTGCTTGTCAGACGAGAAAGATCTTCGCTTTATCCTGTCGAATATCGCATTTTTCGTGGCGATCCCGTTACAGTGACTCCACAATTTTCAATCACCAAGTCATTAGTGTCCCATTAAAATTAGGGGCAATTAAAAATTAAATAAATTTGGCTCATTAAGGTCGAAAAGTTCTTTGTCATATTGAAAATTAGTTTTGTTGAAAAGGTCTCGAATTGGCGTTTTGTCGGTCAGCGAGATGCTCAAAATCTGCAATACTTCGTATGTTGTTCGGTCGATTTTAAGGTCGTGTTGTAGAATTGCCACCAAGCAATATGCGCAGACCGCCGAGTAGATTTGTATCTTCACCGCATTCTCGGT
>JAVXCD010000205.1:0-3022 GCA_036659655.1 Alistipes sp. | reverse complement strand
GTTTGCTGATTGTCCTTGCGACCTCTCGACAGGCTCGAGGATCGTGAACCGTTGCCTTTGCGACCTCGACAGGCTCGAGGAGCGATCTCCTAAAAAAAGCGTATTTTCTTTATTTGCGCCGGTTTGCGCTCGACAACTTCGCGTTCGATGATGCCGGTCACCACGTCGGCAGCATCGTGCCAGCGGTTGGCGCGAAATTGCCGCCGGTAGGTTGTGAGGTGGGCATAGAGATCGGGCCACCGCAAGTACCAGCCACGCGGAAACCGCAACAGATGCACCACTGTGGCGGAGTTGGAGAGAATGCGCGCCTCTTTGTTGGCACTCTGATGGAACCATTCGATGCGCGCCGCCGGTGCCAGCACCTGCACGGCACGAGCAAATCCGCGTCCTCCGTTGTTGCTCTCCACAGCCGCCACACGCGTCCCGGAAGTGCGGATCATCTCGCCAACGAGTCCTTCGGTCACCTCCATCGGTTCCCGCGAATAGACCACATCGGTAATGTAAATAAGCCCGTCAGCATCAATGGCATAGCACATCGAACAAAGGTAATCGTCACCCGTGTCGGCTGTATCGGTATAATTTGCCCAGCGCACCACCTCACGGGGCAACTCCTCGTATTCCACGAAATTACTGCCATAGAGCAACCCCTCGCGGGAAGAGGGGTAGCCCTGATACATACATTCGAATTGCAGAGGATCCAGCCTGCGTTTTCCGCGCAGCAGCTCGGCACTCTGCTGATCCTCCCACAACGCCTCGCCCTCCGCACGGGGATCGACCGCTGTGGGAGGCGTGCTTTTCAACGCCTCAAAATTGAGATACAGCCACGTATCGGCCGGCAGAGCCTCCAACTGCGACCACTCGTGCAACTCCACCACCGGCTCTCGGCCACAGATCGTGCCGATCAGATCCTCTTCATGCCAGCGCGTGAAGACAATCAACTCGCTCGAACGGTTGTGCATGCGGGTTTTCACCACCGAGGTGTACCACTCGCGGCAGTTCTCGCGGATCAGCGGCGAGTGCGCCTCCATGGCATCTTTATAGAGGTCATCGAGGATGAAACAGTCCACCCTATTCCCCGTCAGTGACCCCTCGCGCCCCACCGATAGCAGTCCTCCGTTGTGATCGATGATCTCCACTTCGTCGGCCGTACGGATATAGTTCGGCGGCTTTGCCCCCTGCTTGATGGTTGTCGCGGGAAAGAAAGCCCCATACTCGGTCGATGCCAAAATACGCTGCACGCGACGATTGAATTTCGAGGCCAGTGATCCTGAATAGGAGGCAATGGCCACGCGCAAGTCGGGATTCAAACCCAATAGATAGGCCGGCAGGAGTGTCGTTGCACCGACACTTTTGCCATGCTGGGGTGGCATGGTCACAATCAACCGGCGGATGCGTCCTTGAGCAAAAGCCTCTAAGACCCGATAGTAAGAGCGGTGAAAAGGTTGCAATTCGAGAAACGGATAGACCCCTAACGCGAAGGATTCAAACGGCACAAAAACCTCTGCGGAGATCTCCGCAGAGGGGCATTCAACAGGTGAATTCATAGTTTAAGATTTACGAACCTTGTGCGCGGCATCGCGGCGAGAGGTTCGGGAGATGAGGGGTCGTGCAGAAAATGCCGTTTCTAAGGAAGCGAGGGTTGCACAACCGCGGAAAATAGGAAAGTTCAAAGAATGTACTCCTTAAGCTCGGAAAAACAGAAGTCGTTCAACTCTTCGCCCTCAACACCTATCGTGTGAAATTCCCACCACACGGGAACGAGATCATCTATGGGATAGCAGTCGCCCTCCGGCAACGAGACCAAGCGACGGTAAACAATCACAGAGAGGGTAATACGGCACTCAATGCCCTCATGTACGAAGGTTATAGAGCCCGAAAAATAATTTTCTCCGTCGATGGCATCACATAAACGAGTGGCGGTTTCACGATATAGTGCAGGTTGAATTTGATACATAATTGTAAATTTTTTGAAGATTTATTGTCTGTTATAAATAAATTGTTTAACTTTGTAGGACAAATGTAAGTTCAATTATTGAATTTGATACCTGAAAGTTCAATTATTTAATATCATATTTTCCAATCATTAATTATGGACAGTCGAATAAAACTGATACGCAAGGAACTAAGTCTAACGCAAGAACAATTAGCACAACGACTTGGGATCGGGAAAGCGGCACTCTCGATGATCGAGACCGGCAAGGCAGGACTCTCGTCGCGCAACCGCAATATTTTGATTCAAGAATTGAACCTTAACCCGGAATGGCTCGATGCAGGCAAGGGCGATATGTTCAACGCCGAGCCCGACTTGACGGCTTATATGCACCGCACAGACAACTCCCTGCCACTGCAAAGCGTTCCGCTCTATTCGATCGAGGGCACGGCGGGATTGGTGCCGTTATTTGCAGAGCAAGTGCACAACAAACCGCTCAACTTCATTCACATACCCAACCTTCCAAAATGCGACGGGGCAATTTATATCGTGGGCGATTCGATGTATCCGTTGCTCAAAAGCGGCGATATTGTGCTTTACAAACAGCTGAATGATGTGAACGACATTTTCTGGGGTGACATGTACCTGCTGTCGATCGACATCGACGGCGAAGAGTATGTGACGGTGAAATACATCCAAAAATCCGATCGTGCCGGCTTCATCAATCTTGTCAGTCAAAATCCGCACCATGCAGACAAAGAGGTAGAAATCAGCCGAATACGTGCGATTGCGCTCGTCAAGGCCAGCATCCGCATGAACTCAATCAGATAGACCGCCCAGAGCTCCACGTCCTCCAGTCGTGTCATCCAGAACAGTCGCCAAGGATCTATATTGGGGGCTGCCTTACTGCCTTACTGATTTGGCAACAACGTTTTGATTCTCCTTTGTCCTTTTGTCTTGTCAAAAGGACGAAAACCGCCCCGACGGACAAAAAAGGCTAAAATCGGAGGGCTAACAGGTCAAAACAGAAATTCGATCCTCGAGCCTGTCGAGAGGTCGCAAGGTCACAATGCGTCCTGTTGAGTGAATGAG
>JAVXCD010000204.1:0-3045 GCA_036659655.1 Alistipes sp. | reverse complement strand
CGTGAACAATTCCAGTACAGTACCTTGCGACCTCTCGACAAGCTCGAGGATCGTGAGTTGTGAGTGTGGCGTAATTAGAATACGCCCAAATCTTGCAATTTAGCTTCTAATGAAGGCAGATCATGATATAAAATATCACGTGGTTTTGCGCCTTCCTGTCGTCCGACGATGCCCGCGCGTTCGAGTTGCATCATGATGCGTCCCGCACGATTGAAGCCCACTTCGTAGTTGCGCTGGATAGATGAGGTGGATATTTGCCCTCCGGAGACCGCTGTGCGCGCAATTTCGGCAAACAACGCATCGAACTTCACAGGCGCACTGCTCTCGCTGCCCAGCCCTTGCTCGCTGGATTCGGGCGAGTAATCGGGCAGGTTGTAGGCTGAGGTGTAACCCTGTTGTTTCGAAATGTAGTCTACCACGCGATCCACCTCATTGGTCTCAACCAGAGCACATTGAATACGGGTCAACTCGCCGTCTTTGGAGAGAAGCATGTCTCCGCGGCCAATTAGTTGGTTGGCTCCCGGCTGGTCAATAATGGTGCGGGAGTCGATCATCTGCATCACACGGAAAGCGATACGGGCAGGGAAATTGGCCTTGATGCCGCCCGTGATAACCTTTACATCAGGACGTTGTGTGGCGATAATCAGGTGGATGCCGACGGCTCGAGCCTTCTGTGCCAGACGCATCACGGGTGCTTCCACCTCACGGGCCGTCATGATCAAATCGGCGAACTCATCGACCACCACCACAATATAAGGTAAATAGCGATGTCCTTTGTTGGGATTGAGTCTGCGTGAGGTGAATTTCTGGTTGTACTCGACGATGTTGCGTGCGCCGGCCTGCTTGCACAACTCCAGCCGCGCATCCATTTCGGTGCACAGCGCATTCAGCGTGTAAACCGCTTTTTTGGGGTCGGTGATGATGGCTTCGTCCTCCGACTCCATCTTTGCCAAGAAATGTTTTTCGATCTTGGCGTAGAGGGAGAATTCGACCATCTTGGGGTCGATCATCACAAATTTCAGTTGTGAGGGGTGTTTCTTATACAGCAATGAGGTGATGATGGCATTCAGTCCCACCGACTTACCCTGTCCCGTAGCACCCGCCACCAGCAGGTGCGGCATCTTCGCAAGGTCGAAAACGTAGTTCTCATTTTGAATTGTGCGGCCGATTACTACGGGGAGTTCGGCTTTCATCTCCTGAAATTTCATCGAACGGATCGATGAATACATCGACACGACCTGCTTGTCTCGATTCGGCACCTCAATGCCGATCGTGCCCTTACCCGGTATGGGGGCGATGATGCGGATTCCTAATGCCTTGAGACTCTGTGCGATGTCATTTTCCAGACTTTGGATCTTCGAGATTTTGACCCCTTGTGCCTGCACGATTTCATAGAGTGTCACCGTGGGGCCGACGGTGGCTTTGATGCGCTGGATCGGAATGCCGAAATTCTTAAGTGTCTCCTCTATCTTCGACTTGTTGTCGTAGATCTCCTCGTCACTAACCTGTGAATCGGAGATGTAATCCTCCAATAGTGTCACGGGTGGGCGTTTATAGTGAATCAGATCTTTCAGCGGATCATATGCTTCCAGTGTAATATCTTTCACGTCCAGCACTTTTTCCTTGTGGGTTTCCACCACAACCACCATGCCGTCCTCGTCGGTATATTCTTCGACTTGCGGTTCGGGATCAGCCTCCGGTTCTGCTGCTTGGGCGAGTTCCGGTTCCACGATATCGTTCGACAGATCTACTTCGAGCAAGCCGTCTTCACCCATCACAATGCGACCGGCCGGACGTGTAGGTTCCGTTGTCCGCGCAATCTCGACAGGCGTTTCGTCTGTCGACAATTCGAGGAAGGGGTTGTTGTCGTCCAATATGGGCTGTTCGACAACAGGCGTAACAGGGGCGGGAGCCTCTTCCTCTTTCGGTGTCTCTTCTTCGGTGGCGGTCTCCTCCGTAGGTTGAGGCGTGACAGTCTGCTTCACTATCTCGACCAATTTGCCCCCTTTGTCAACCATCGCATTACCGGCTGTATTCATTGTGTTGATGAAGTTGCGGTTGATAAATACACCGGTTAGAATCCAGCAGCCCAGTAACAGAATGATGGTGCCGGCCATGCCGATATTGGTCGTTAAAAATTTGGCCACTTCGATGCCGTAAGCGCCGCCCCAACCGCTGCTGGCGCAGACATTCAAATTTGTGCCGAATGCAAAACCCAACGTCAAAGATCCCAAGATCAAAATTAAAAAGAGGCTCAGAATGGAATGGTTGAACAGTAGCGGACGCTGACGAATGATGCGCACGCCGATCAATGTCAGCATAAGAGGAAGGATGATGCCACAGATGCCAAACGCACGTCCCACGATCTGCTCAGCGATCCATGCACCCGAATAACCACACAGATTATCTACCTGATCGTCGAATTTAGGGCTTTCTGCGCCGATTTTCTGCAAAATACTCAGATCCTTTTCCCAACTGAAATAGTAGGATAGGACCGCGACAAAGACGAACAGGCCGATGAACGCGAGCAGAAGTCCGCAGATCCAGCGAAATGTGTCGCTATTGGTGCGCAGCACAGTCTGTTTGTCATTTTTAGAGGTTGTATTTTTTGGTGTCATAGGAGAAACGCTTGATTTATCAAGCGAAGGTACAGTTTTTTCAGACATATTCCAACATGCAGGCAAATATCACATGTGATTTTTTCAAAAAACGGTCGTAGCTCCGCTGCAATTTTGAGGTGTCCAAACAAATTCAGAATGGAAGTTTACCTCCAACTGTTCCTGTTTTTCGGATCAAGCAATGATTAATTTTAGAAACTGTTTTAAATTTATTCATCTCGTTCTTTTCGGCTCTTTTCGCCCCTGTTTTTGCCCTTTTGACAAGACAAAAGGACAAAGAAAAAGATTTCTCATCGTATAAAACACATTCACGATCCTCGAGCTTGTCGAGAGGTCGCAAGGTCATTGTGCTGGTTGTCTTTGCGACCTCTCGACAGGCTCGAGGATCGAATGGAATTGTACTGGCTACCTTTGCGACCTCTCGACA
>JAVXCD010000203.1:0-3075 GCA_036659655.1 Alistipes sp. | reverse complement strand
GATACTTGTGTGTTATGCGTGCGAACTACATTTTGGAGGTAGGTGATTGTTGTGTTCTGCGACCTCTCGACAAGCTCGAGGATCGAATGTTTTTGCCCTGCTCTGCCTTTCCAACTTGGCAAAACAGCTTCTGGGCAGCGCAAAAGCCCCCCCCCTCACTACAAGGATAAAAACGATTGAAGGCCGTTTAACCGAACTTCAATCCTAATTCTTGTAAACCACGTAGATATGATCGTTGGGAAGGGCATATTTTACGCGCTCTTCCTCGGTCAGGGTTTGCGCAAAATCAACATCTGCCACCTCGAAACCCGCAGTGCGTAACCGGTCGGCATAGTCGCGGCCGTAGATGCGGCGGTGGTCGTATTGCCCGAAGATGCGTGTGCGTTCGGCGGGGTCGGTGATCGTGTCATCCTCAAAGGTTTGCACACGATTGAGTTCCACGGGCGAGAGCAGGATGCCCCAGCCTCCCGGATGCAGGATGCGATAGAGTTCGCGTAAGGCCAACGCATCGTCGGTGACGTGCTCCAGAATGTGGTTGCAGAAAATCACTTCGGCATAGTTGTCCGCAAGTGGTATGGCTTGAATGTCAAAGTGCAACTCGGCCAAAGGGCTCTCCAAATCGGCGGTGACATATGCTTGCGGATGCTCTTGAAAGTGTCGTTTCAATCGACGCATGAGGCACACCTCGGGGGCTATGTGGAGTGTTTTGGGAAAGGTCGAAAATAGGGTAGTCTCCCGTTGGAGATAGAGCCACAACAGTCGGTGACGTTCCAGCGACAAGCAGTTGGGACACAGTGCGTTTTTGCGCGACGTAACATAGCCGTAAGGCAAAAATTTGCGGTATTTTGCGCCACAGATCGGGCACTCTACACCTCGTCCTTTGTAGCAAAATCCCAGCAACGGCACCGCCCAACTTGCCATGCGTTGCAGCAGTGTGCGTGGAAGGTGGTTCAGCGCCCAACGTATCAAACCTTTCATTTCAAAATCGTTTTTACTTCCGTCTCTGTTTTGTGCAGTTGCTCTTTGCAGCGCGTGATGAGTTCGGTGGCGCGCTTCACTTCGGTGGCAAGGCTGTCGACACTCATCTCTTCGGTGCGGAATTTTGCGAGAATTTTCTCGATCTCGGCCATTGCTTCCGTGTAGGTGATCTGTTTTGTAGTCATATTATTTGGTCTCTTTTACGATCGTTGTAACAGTTCCGTTGGCCAGTTCAATGTGAAGGGTGTCGCCGGCTTTGACATTGTTAGCCGCTGTCACGGTTTGCCCTGCACTACGCACAATGGCGAATCCGAGTTTCAGAATCCGTTGGGGTGAGCGGCTCTCCACCAACTCCAAGGCTGAGATGAGCAGGGCTTGTTGCCGCGCCAGAAAATCGGGAACGGCCGAGGTGAGGGTGGTGTGGAAATTGGCTAAGGTGAAGGTCTGTCGTGAGAGCAGCACCTGCGCCTCTTGTGTCAAGTCACCCGATAGCCGCTCCAGTCGCAGTTCCTGTCCGCGGATGATCGCCACCGTCGCATCGTGCAGTCGCAGAGCCGCGTAGTCCAGAGTTCCCTCGAAGGTGCTTGCCCGCTCCACGATCCAGCCGGCCACGGCGGTCGGGGTCTTGAGAGGGGTATGTGCCACCATGTCGGCGACACTTGTGTCCTTGTCGTGACCGATTCCTGTGAGTACGGGTAGCGGAAATTGTGCGATGTAGGAGCAGAGCCGATAGGTGTTGAAACAGTTGAGGTCTGTGGTGGAGCCACCTCCGCGAATCAGCACCACAACGTCGAACTGCTCTTGTGTCTCGGCGATGGCGCAGAGGGCTGCGACGATCGAATCTTCTGCGCCGGCACCTTGCATAAAGGCATCGAAAAGACGGAGATCGAAGGCGTAGTCGTATTTATTGAGTTCCTTGCAAAAATCCTGATAGCCGGCAGCGTTGGCACTCGAAATCACAGCAATATGTTGCACGACGATCGGCATTTCCGTCTCGCGGTTCATGTCCCATACGCCCTCTTTTTGCAGTTGAGTAATGGTTTGCTGCCTTTGCCGCTCCATGTCGCCCAGTGTGTAGGCGGGGTCTATGTCAATGATTTGCAGTGAGAAACCATATATTTCGTGGTAGGTTACCGTGACCTTCGCCAGCAACTGGATGCCTGCTGCGAGTCGTTGCCCGGTCTGTCGTTCGAAAGATTCCGCGAGCGAGCGATAGTTTCGACTCCAGATAACAGCCCGGGTTTGTGATAGCGGTACGCCGTTATCACCTCCCTTTTCCACCAATTCCAAATAGCAATGACCCGAATAATTGACCTTGCAGTCGGCTATTTCGGCACTGATCCACAGAGGCATAGTAAATTTCTCGGCAAGTGTAGCCTTGACAAGATGCTGTAATTCGGTGAGTGTGATATGGGACTGCATGACAGACAAAGGTAATAAATTTTAACGTAAAATGAGTTCCACAGGTGCCGGCATCGGTTTGCCAGCCGGAAGTTGGATGTTCAATACCCCCTCACTGGCCACGGCTACGCCCTCTTTGGTGGCCGGTAGCCAGAGCGGAGCCTCTTCGACAGCCTGCAGCACCCGGCGTTTGAGCCTATTGTCCGTAGTTTCCAACTCTTTGGTCACAACAGCACGCCCCTCCACCGTGATGTCGTAGCGCAGGACAACGCGTGCCGGGGGCTCCTCCTCGTCCCATTCGACTTGCGAGGCGATGTAGTCGTTGAACGTATTGGCGGCCGGAAATCGGGCCGGCTCATCGTAGCGTAACGTGATGAGCATCACGCCGTAATTGGCCTGTTGTCCGTAGCGGGCAATGGTCTGTTCATCGGCGGGCAACATCTCTGCCCGCACAATATCCTCAGGCGGAATGCTCTTGATCTCTGTCTGCGGAATGCCATTTACAATGTAAATCGGCTCTTGTGCAGACAGTTGCAGCGACACAACTGCTGCTGCAAATAAAATGAGGTGCTTTTTCATGAGAGGTAATATCAACGTTAAAACACCGTAAAATTTATACGTTACAATTCGCTCTCCTTGAGGCGTTCGGCGTTCTCGGCAACGATCAGATGGTCGATGCAGTCCTGAATGTCTCCG
>JAVXCD010000202.1:0-3135 GCA_036659655.1 Alistipes sp. | reverse complement strand
GGATCGTACATTGTGTTTCCAGTGTACCTTTACGACCTCTCGACAAGCTCGAGGATCGAAAACAAACAGGCTACCTCTCGACAAGCTCGAGGATCGTTTTTTTGCTCTTTACTGCCATTTAGCATGACAACAGCCACCAGTTCAGATAGATGCGTCCACAGACATTACAACGCACAGAGGATAAAGATTTGCGCTGTGAGCACCCGCAGAAACATCACCACCGGATAGACCGTTGAGTAGCCGACTGCCGGCATATCGTTGCCTGCCGTGCCATTGGCGAACGCCAGTGCCGGAGGATCCGTCGTGCTACCGGCAATAAGTCCCATCAGTGTGTAGTAGTTCATCTTGAGCCATAGACGCGCAACGGTAGCCACAACAAGAATCGGCACAACCGTGATGATTGCACCGTAGCCAATCCACCGATAGCCGCCATTGACGATGGCATCGACAAATCCGGTCCCCGCACCAATACCCACAGCAGCAAGAAAGAGTGAGATCCCTATTTCGCGCAACATCAGATTGGCACTCACCGTGGTGTAGGTAATCAGCCGAAAGTGCGAGCCGAAGCGACCGATCAGCAGAGCGATGATCAGCGGGCCACCGGCCAGTCCCAATTTGACAGGTTGCGGGACATTGAGGAGCGGAATGGAACCCAGCAGCACTCCCAGTGCAATGCCCAAAAAGATGGTAACAAGATTGGGTTCACGCAACTTTTTCATGGAGTTACCCAATACTTTAGAGACCTGTTCAATGGCCTGTTCCGAACCTACAACCATCACTCTGTCACCAATTTGTAGTTCAAGACCCTGATACGGAATCAGATCCACACCCGCACGGTTGACCCGTGTGATGTTGATACCGTATTTGGTGCGCAGGTGCAAATCCGAGAATTTCTTGCCATTGATGGCCGTTTTAGTGATCAGAATACGACGGGATACCAACTCCGAATTAGGGGTATTATTTCCCCAATCCTCATCGGTCATCACCACTTCGCGCCCCAAAAAAGCAATGATGGCGGGAATGTCCTCCGCCGTGCCGATCACCCACAACCGATCCCCCACATGGATGATGCTATCCGCATCGGCCATGACGATCGAACGGTCAGCATGCGCGATGCGTGAAATCACAAATTGACGGTTGATAAGGTCGCGCACATAAGCCAGTGTCCGTCCCTCCAGTATTTCATTGGTAAATTCGATAGAGACCTTCTCGGCCAATTTCTGTTCGTTATTCAGCGCGTCTAACGCCTTGTTCTCCTCTTCGAATCGGATGCGGAAAGCGTAGCGGATGAAGATCATCGAGAAGATGATGCCGACCACACCCAGCGGATAGGCCACCGCATAGCCCAAGGCAATATTCGGGTCATCAATGCCTGAAGCATCCACATAAGCCTGCTGTGCCGCACCCAAACCGGGGGTATTGGTGACGGCACCCGACAAGATGCCGACCATGGTCGGGATCGGGGTGTCGGTGACAAGATGGATCACATAGGTGGTGGCCACGCCCAGCAAAACGATGGCCGTGGCACAGCCCACCAAGGTCATGCCTCCCTGCTTGAACGAGGAGAAAAATCCGGGTCCCACCTGCAAGCCGATAGAAAAGACAAAGAGGATAAGTCCAAATTCCTTGATAAAATGGAGCACATCGCCCTCCACCGTCATGCCGAAATGACTGAAGAGAATCCCCACAAATAAAATCCACGTGATGCCCAGCGACACCCCGAAGATCTTCACTTTGCCCAACAAGATGCCAATCGTGATGACAAATGAAAAAATTAAAACGGCATGAGCAATGCCGTCACCGAAGAACAAGGAGCTGATCCAATCCATAGTTAGAAATCGTCAATATGTATCTATTTTAGAAGCTGTTTGAATTTGTTACCGAAGTTATTTTGCGTAGCATGTAAAGATACGACTTCTTTCAATGATTTACCAGCGTTAGTACATATATCTTTCGATCAGGGGCAGCAGCAGAGCCGTAATCAAGCCCATCAGAGCCATGGCCAGCCCACTCAGAGCACCCTCCACAGCCCCCAGTTCGATGGCGCGAGCCGTACCGATACCGTGTGCTGCCGAGCCCAACGCGAAACCCTTCGCCAGCCGATCCGAGACTCCGCACACACGGAGAATCCACACCCCAAAAATACTGCCAAAGACCCCGACACAGAAGACCACCACGGAGGTGATCGAAACAATGCCGCCCAAGGGTTCGGTGACGGAGATGGCGATGGGCACCGTGACCGACTTCGGGGCGATGGAAGTAAGTATCGTCCGCTCGGCTCCAAAGGCTTTGGCTATGTAAACCACACTCAGCACTCCGATCACGCAACCCACCAACACCGAGACCAGAATCGGCAGCAGACGACCGCGCATCTGCGCCATCTGCTCATACATCAAATAGCCCAATGCCACCACCGACAAGCCCAGTCCGAAGTTCAAGATCTCGGTGGCCTGCTGATAGTGCTCATATTCTATACCAAAAAGTTTCAGGAATCCAATCATGACAGCGAAAGTCAGTAGCACGGGATGCAACAGCACCGACTTTGTGCGGCGATAAATCGCTGTGCCAAGGCAAAAGAGCCCCACAGTAAGGGTCAGCAGGAAAAGTTCGGAAGAGAAGATCGTTTGCAAATTCATCGTTTACGATTTAAGCATTGGAATGTCCACCCGACCGAAACCAATACAATCACAGTGCTGACGATGCCCGAAACGACAATCGCCCACAAATTTTGCATGATCACCTCGTAGGAGACCATGAGCCCCACACCAAACGGCACAAAAAACAGCGCCATCGTCCCCAGCAGAAATTTAGCCGCAGGTCGCACCGTCTCCGCCTTGACCCAGCGCAGATTCAGTGCTGCAAACAGCAGGATCATACCGATGATGTTGCCGGAGATGTAGTTTCCCGTAAGGTAACTCAACGTGTTACCTATGACCCAAAAAAGCATTATGTAGAAAAGTCCAGTCATTTGTCGCACAAATTTACGCTATTTTTCTTCTGAATACCAAATAAATTTAGAAGTTGTCACACCTGTGTCAATTCTCCGAGGCCGATTTGTCGTTCAGAGTAAGAAAGGGCAAAAACATTCGATCCTCGAGCTTGTCGAGAGGTCGCAAAGACAACACGCACAATCCC
>JAVXCD010000201.1:0-3152 GCA_036659655.1 Alistipes sp. | reverse complement strand
TGTCGAGAGGTCGCAAAGACAATCAGTACCGTGACCTTGCGACCTCTCGACAAGCTCGAGGATCGTGAAATGTGTTTGCGACCTCTCGACAAGCTCGAGGATCGTGAAATGTGTCTGCGACCTCTCGACAAGCTCGAGGATCGGGAACTGTGTATTTTGCGACCTCTCGACAAGCTCGAGGAGCGGGTGGACATTTCTGTCAATAAGAAGTGCCGCTTGAGCCCCCAAAAGAGAGCCCTTCCGTTTTTGCGGAAGGGCTCTCTTTTGGGGCAATAGGTGTTTATTGGTAAATTTCGTTCAGCAGTTTCGCTAAGCGATAGCCACCTTTCATCAGCATCGTTTCGATCACGGGCGTGTATTTGTCCACATAATCATACGAAATCGTGGTGCCTTCGGGGGTGTCGATATAGACCTGTTTGCAGATGTCGTGAGTCTCCTGCACCCAGTCGCGAGGCGTGCCCGCATTGACCAACACAGCTTCGTCTTCCGAGAGACGGTCGATTTGCTCCTGCCACTCGGTGTAACTCCATTTGTGGCCGGCCTCAAGGATCGCCGAATCCCATGCGGAGTGCAGGTTGGTGGGTCTGTTGAACATTTTCACCGACAAGCGGTTCCCACCGTAGTCGCTCAGGTGTCCTGTGTGCATGGGGCAGTGCATATCGGCCATTAAGTGAATCAGCATCTTGAGATTCAGAGCTTCTTCCTCGTCCTTGAGACCTCCTTTTTTGAGTTTTTCGACCAGCATGGTGATTGCTGTCAGCACATCGCCATGCTCGTTCTTGGGCATGGAATCTATGGTTTGCCCCTCGTCAACATTCAGGTAGTGCCACGTCTTAGTATAGGCATATTCGGGGGTATGGCTGGCAATATCCATCCAGTTGGCATAGTAAACCAGCGAATGACCGCCGAGAATCTTGTCGATTTTTTCTGCGGCTTCGGGTGTCAGGTGACATTCGGCAACGTAGGCCGTCACGTCATGACCTTTTTGCCCCCACGCAAAGAGATTCTTCGCAGCCAGCAGACAAATAAGTAAAATAAATAGTTTTTTCATCGTATTTAGGGATTGGTTAAATTTATAGTTTTTCAGAACCTATTTTTTAGAAACTGTTTGAATTTGTTATCGAAGTTATTTTAGCGCTATTTTTGTTCCTGTTTTTGTTCTGTAAATCCGATTTTAGCGGGCTAAATGAGGATTTACAGGGCGAAAACCGGGGCGAAAAGAGCCGAAAAGAACGAGATTAATAAATTTAAAACAACTTCTTAATGATTCATGGTGGCCAAAAACTCTTCGTTGGTCTCGGTGAGACTCATTTGCTTGTGCAGAAATTCCATTGCCTCCACGGGATTCATGTCCGATAGGTATTTGCGCAGCACCCACGTGCGGTTCATCGACTCACGGGAGAGCAACAGATCCTCGCGCCGTGTGCCCGATGCAATCACATCAACAGCGGGGAAGACCCGCTTATTTGCCAAACGGCGATCGAGTTGCAACTCCATGTTACCCGTGCCCTTGAACTCCTCGAAAATCACCTCGTCCATCTTGGATCCGGTGTCGATCAGCGCCGTAGCAATGATGGTCAGTGAGCCTTTCTCCTCGGTGTTACGTGCCGCACCGAAGAAACGCTTGGGTTTGTGCAGCGCATTGGCATCCACACCGCCCGAAAGCACCTTGCCCGAAGCGGGTTGCACCGAGTTGTAGGCACGAGCCAAACGGGTGATGGAGTCGAGTAGAATAACCACGTCGTGGCCGCTCTCGACCATGCGTTTTGCCTTGTCCAAGACCATCTCCGCCACTTTCACATGACGTGAAGCCTGCTCGTCGAAGGTCGAGGCTACCACCTCCGCCTTGACGTTGCGAGCCATCTCCGTCACCTCCTCCGGCCGCTCGTCAATCAGCAGCACGATCATGTAGACTTCGGGGTGGTTGTCGGCAATGGCGTTGGCAATAGACTGCAACAACATGGTTTTACCGGTTTTAGGCTGCGCGACAATCAGTGCACGCTGACCCTTGCCGATGGGGGCGAAAAGATCGACCACACGGGTCGATAAGTTGTTGTGACCCTTCCCCGTAAGACAGAATTTTTCCGTTGGGAAGAGAGGGGTCATGTATTCGAATTGCACCCGGTCTCGGATATATTCGGGTGCCAGTCCGTTGATTTCGTTTACACGGATCAGCGGAAAATATTTCTCGCCCTCTTTGGGTGGGCGGATGGTGCCGCACACCGTATCGCCCGGTTTCAACCCGAAAAGTTTGATCTGCGAGGGCGAAACATAAATATCATCGGGAGAGTTGAGGTAATTGTAGTCGGCCGAACGCAAGAAACCATAGCCGTCGAGCATGACCTCCAAAACACCTTCGCCCTCAACTTCACCGGCAAAATCATCTTTTGAGATTGATTCGGCAGGGGCTGGTGTGGTATAAGGAGCTTTGTTAGGTCCCTTGTTGGGCCCTTTGTTTACGATCTTGTTAACCATTTTGTTTGCCACCGGCACTTCGATTTTTACAGGGGCGGTCTCTTCCTCAATGGGAATGGTCGGCTCCTCGATCTCGATGATGGGGGCTGCTTCATCGCGCACTTTCGGCTTGCGGCCACGACGCTTGGGCTCTTTGGAAAGTTCTTGTTGTGTCGCTAAAGGCTCCTGCACGGGTTGCACGGGTGTGTGTATGGGTTGCGGTGGTGTGGCTTCGAGGTGTTTGGCAACCTCGAGAAGTGGGGCTGCGGCGGTTGCCTCCAGAGGGGCTGTTCGGTTTTCCGGTTCTATTTTCCGAACGGCAACTTCCGTTTGCGCAATGCGTGGCCGCCGCATACGGGCAGACATTGGTTCTTCTTTGGGGGTTACGTTATTGCTTTGGGGAGCGTCGGCGGAGCCGGCTCCGATAATTTGGTCTATCAATTCGCGCTTTTTTACCATGACATTGGCGATGCCCAATGCCTTGCCCACTTCGCGTAATTCCGTGAGGCTTTTACCTTTTAGCGCATCTGAATCCTGCATAGTTTCTTATTTCAAAATGATTTTCAAAATTGGGCGGTTGCCCGATCCGGTTAGATTTGCACGCAAAGATAATGCATTATTTTTAATAATAAGCAAAAAAAAGAGTAACATTCTTTTTGGCAGAATGTGTATCGATTTCCACTTGTCGCATTCTCGAT